>JBKQQE010000501.1:0-5399 GCA_052326245.1 Xanthobacteraceae bacterium
AGCGATCGCAGCCGGATGCGGCGCGACGACACGATGGCCATCTCCGACATGGCGAGAAAGCCGTTCAGCAACAACAGCAGGACGATGACGGCGCCTTCGACAACGACCATGCGGTTCACTCGCCCAAAATGCTGCCGCCCCGCGAATGCCGGTCCGCGTGCCCGCCTGCGGCGACCCCGACAATTGCTATGCCTTGCCTATAAAAGCGACCAGCACTTCCTATTCCGTACTTATCAGAATGGATCACTTGGTCCGGGCCTCGCAATTTTTCCTGCAAATACTAATAATAGCATACAACTATACGTCGCGACTTGGTTCTGACGCGGATCAATATGGAACATTTGCGCTGCGGTAGCTTGCCGGCAACAGCGGACCGCAGAAACCGCAGAAACCGCAGAAACCGTCGAAGAGGTGCGAAGTGCTTTCGATCGTCCTCATGCTTCTGCTCCTGACGGGGTTCTACGGCCTGTTCGCCGGTCTGGTGTTGTTTTCGGAGGGCGTGATCGAGCCGGACTCCTCATCGTGAACCGGCCGCATTCGGCAAGCTAGGAACCGAACATGGCCCTGTATGTGCTGCTGGCGATGGTCGTCGCCCTCGTCATCTATCTTTTTTACGCGGTCATCCATCCGGAACGGTTTTGACCGGGGAACCCCATGGCAGTGCAAGGCTGGCTGCAGATCGGACTGACGCTGCTGATTGGGCTCCTGATCAGCATCCCGGTGGGGCGTTACCTGGCCCGCGTCGTCACCGACCAGAAGACCCTGCCGGATCGCCTGTTCGATCCGATCGACAATTTCATCTACCTGCTGATCGGGCGGCGGGTCTGCAGCCAGCCGATGGACTGGAAGATCTACACCCTGCACATGCTGGCGACGAATTTCGTCATGGCGCTGATCATCTTCCTGATCCTGGTATTTCAGGACTATCTGCCGCTCAATCCCCGGCACTTCGCCGGCATGGAACCGGTGCTTGCCTTCAACGCGGCGGTCAGCTTCATCACCAACACGGACTGGCAGGGCTATGGCGGCGAGACCACGCTGTCGAACTTCAGCCAGATGGCCGCCATCACCTTTCCGATGTTCACCTCGGCGACCACCGGCTTCGTGGTCGCCATGGCGTTCATCCGCGCCTTCTCGGTCAAGGACGGCGGCGCCAATCTGGGCAATTTCTACCGGGATCTGATCCGCTTCACGACGCGCGTGCTGATGCCGGCGTCGTTCGCGCTGGCGCTGCTGTTGATCCAGCAAGGCGAGCCGCAGACGCTCGCCGCCGGTGTCGCCGCGCATACCTTGCAGGGCGCGGAGCAGACGATCGCGCTGGGGCCGGTGGCTTCGCTCGAGACCATCAAGCATCTGGGCACCAATGGCGGCGGCTTCTTCAACGCCAACGCCGCGCATCCGTTCGAGAATCCGACCGCCATCACCAACCTGGTGCAGACGCTGCTGATGATCATCCTGCCCGCCTCGATCGTACTCTGCTTCGGCGAGATGATCGGCAACCGTCGGCAAGGCTGGGTGCTGTACGGCGTGATGGGCGCGCTGCTGATGCTGGTCCTGCCGGTCGTCGTGGTCCCGGAACAGGCTGGCACGCCGCTATTGGCGGCGGCGGGCATCGAGCTGGCGGCGACGCCGGCCCAGCCCGGCGGCAACATGGAGGGCAAGGAGGTGCGGTTCGGCGTCGTCCAGAGCGGATTGTTCGCCAGCGTCACCACCAGCTTCACGACCGGCAGCGTCAACTCCATGCATGACAGCTTCACGCCGCTCGCCGGCATGGGGACCTTCGTCGGCATGATGCTGCAATGCGTGTTCGGCGGAAAGGGCGTCGGCTTCCTCGCCGCGCTGGTCTACGGAATCATCGCCGTCTTCATCGCCGGCCTGATGGTCGGGCGCACGCCGGAATTCCTCGGCAAGAAGATCGAGAAGCCCGAGATCGTGCTGGTCTCCCTGACGCTGCTGATCCACCCGCTGGTGATTCTGGCGCCTGCCGGCTGGTCTGTGGTCGCGCCCTACGGCGTCGCGCCGATGGGCAACGCGGCGATGCACGGCTATTCCGAGGTGCTCTACGCGTTCACCAGTTCCGCTGCCAACAACGGCTCGGCCTTCGCCGGGCTGAATGCCGACACGCCCTGGTACAATCTGGCTACCGCCCTCGTCATCCTGCTCGGCCGCTATCCGCCGATCATCTTCATGATGGCGGTGGCCGGGTCGCTGGCGGCGAAGCCCACGGCGCCGGCCACCCGCGGCACGCTGCGCACGGACAGCCTGAAGTTCGGGATATTCTGGCTCGGCACCATCCTGGTGGTGGGGGCGCTGACCTTCTTCCCCGCGCTCGCGCTGGGCCCGATCGCCGAGTTTTTCGCCATGAAGAGCGGCCTCTTGTTCTGAGCCGGCGCGACACGCGCGCGCGCAGAGTGACAATGATGAACGATACGCCGGAAGTCAGCCTGCATCGGAAATTCCCCACCGCGGCGCCGCGCGTCGCGCCGGGCATCGAGGCCTATGGGACCGAGCTGTGGCGGCAGGCCGCAGCCGACTCGCTCAGGAAGTTCGATCCGCGCACCCAGATCCGCAATCCGGTGATGTTCGTGGTCTGGCTCGGCGCGCTGGTTACCGCCGTGCTCACGATCGATCCCGGCGTGTTTGGGCCTTCGAGCGCCTCTGCGGCCTATAACGGCGTGGTGACGGTCATTCTGCTGGCGACCGTCTGGTTCGCGAATTTCGCGGAGGCGCTGGCGGAAGGGCGAGGCAAGGCGAAGGCCGCCTCGCTGCGGCGGACCAAGACCGAGTTGATGGCCAGGCGGGTGCTGACCTCCGGCGAAATCGAGCAGGTACCGGCTACGGAGCTGCGCAAGGAAGACACCGTCCGCGTCAACAAGGGCGAGCTGATCCCGACCGACGGCGAGGTGATCGAGGGCGTGGCCTATGTGGACGAATCGGCGATTACCGGAGAGTCGGCGCCGGTGCTCAAGGAAGCGGGTACGGAGGTTTTCTCGTCGGTCACCGCGGGCACCTTGCTGATTTCCGATTCCCTGCTGGTGCGTGCCACCGCCAATCCGGGCGAAAGCTTCCTCGATCGCATGATCCATCTGGTGGAAGGCGCCAGGCGGCAGAAAACCCCGAACGAGATGGCCTTGACGGTGCTGCTCGCCATCTTGACGCTGATCTTCCTCATCGCGGTGGCGGCGATGGCGCCCGTTGCGGCCTACCTGCAGGCACGCCTCAACGTCGCCGATCTGATTGCGCTGCTGGTGACGCTGATTCCGACCACCATCGGCGCGCTGTTGTCCGCCATCGGCATCGCCGGCATCGATCGCACCTTCCGGTTCAATGTCCTCGCCATGTCCGGCAAGGCGGTGGAGGCCGCGGGCGACGTGCACACCCTGCTGCTCGACAAGACCGGCACGCTCACCATGGGCAACCGGCAGGCGACCGAGTTCGTCCCGCTGTCGGGAACGAACGCCAGCGAACTGGTTCAGGCGGCCTTTCTTGCATCCTCCTACGATACGACGCCCGAAGGGCGCTCGGTGATTGCCTTCGCCGAAAAGCTCGGAGCCAGGCGCGAGGCGACGCTCGACCGCAGCCGGTGCCTGGACTTCTCCGCCGAGACGCGCATGAGCGGCGTCGACATGCCGGACGGACGGGTGATCCGAAAAGGCGCCGTCAATGCCGTCGTCCGCCACGTGGTCGAGGCATTCGGCGGCGCGGTGCCGGCCGATCTCGAGGGTGCCGCCCACGGGGTGGCGATGACGGGAGCGACGCCGCTCGCTGTTGCCGTCGGCGGCAGGATCCTGGGCGTGATCGCGCTGTCGGACGTTCTCAAGCCCGGCATCCGCGGACGCATCGCGCAGTTGCGCAACATGGGCATCCACACCGTCATGGTGACCGGCGACAATCCCGTCACCGCCGCCGCGATCGCCCGGCAAGCCGGCGTCGACGAATTCGTGGCGGAGGCGAAGCCCGAGGAAAAGCTCAAGCTGATCCGGCGCGAGCAGGCCGCGGGCCGCCTGGTGGCGATGACTGGCGACGGCACCAATGACGCGCCGGCACTGGCGCAGGCGGACGTCGGGGTGGCCATGCATTCGGGCACCAGCGCGGCCAAGGAAGCCGCGAACCTGATCGACCTGGATTCCGATCCGGCCAAGCTCATCGACCTCGTCGCCATCGGCAAGCAGATGTTGATGACCCGCGGGGCCCTGACGACGTTTTCCATCGCCAATGACGTGGCCAAGTACTTCGCCATCATACCGGCGATGTTCATCGTCGCGCTGCCGGGGCTTTCGGCGTTGAACGTCATGCGGCTTTCGACGCCGCACAGCGCGGTGCTGTCGGCGCTGATCTTCAATGCCCTGATCATTCCCGCGTTGATTCCGCTGGCGCTGCGCGGCGTGCGGTTCAGGCCGGAAGGCGCGGAAACGACGTTCTACCGCAACCTCATGGTCTATGGCGTGGGCGGGCTGGTCGCGCCGTTCATCGCGATCAAGGGCATCGACCTGCTGCTGTCGGCATTGATCTAGGGAGCCGCGAGATGCGTGACATCATGATGAGTGCGCTGCGGGCTTCCCTGGTCACCTGGGTGCTGTGCGGCATTGCCTATCCGCTGGCGCTGACCGGGCTCGGGCAATGGCTGATGCCGTTCCAGGCCAACGGCAGCCTGGCAAGGAATCCGGACGGCGCGGTGATCGGCTCGCGGCTGATCGGGCAGTTCTGGGATGGCCCGGAATGGTTTCACGGCCGTCCATCGGCGACCACCGATACCGATCCGAACGATCCGGCCAAGACCGTGCCGGCTCCCTACAACGCGCAAAGCTCCGGTGCCTCGAACCTGGGCCCGACCTCCGAGAACTTGGCCGAACGTCTTGCTGCGGATCGCAAGGCGCTGGACGAGGCGCAACCGGAACTCGCGGGTGCGAAGCTTCCGGCGGACATGCTGACGGCGTCGGCCTCGGGCCTGGATCCGGATATCAGCCCCGCCAACGCGGCGCTTCAGGTCGCCCGGGTGGCGCGGGCGCGCGGTGTCGCGCCGGCGGACATCAGCGCGCTGCTCGCGCGCCAGATTGCCGGCCGCAGCTTTGGCGTCTTCGGCGAGCCGCGCGTCAACGTCCTGGATGCCAACCTCGCGCTGCAGCGCGCGTATCCCCACCCGAACTGATCCCTTGCAGGTCGCGCTCCGTCCCCCTCGCGCCCGGTCGGTACGATGGGGAGACGTGTGACGAATGACAATTCTCCGGCATGTTTGCGCTTCCGCAACGTTGTGCGGGAATTGGACGCTATTGGTACCGGAGTAGAGCGGCGGGCGGTGGGCGCTCGGATTTTGCCATTTCATTTCAACGCGCTGGGAGCCTCGAGCATGAAAGCCGGAACGAAGAGCGCCATGATTGCCGCATCCCTGCTGCTGGCGG
>JBKQQE010000502.1:0-10838 GCA_052326245.1 Xanthobacteraceae bacterium
CTCGTCGAGCCATGGCCCCGGCGGCTCTATTTTCACCAAACATGAACGACAGAATTCGATTTGCTCGCGGCGCAGGACATCGGGGTCGAAACAGTGTCCGGCGGTTTCTCGTATCACTGAGATGTAAATATCTTCGAGCTGCAAGATCATGCGGTCCAGGTCGGCTTCCTGCCTTATACGCTGGCTGACAGCAGCAGTATCTCGCGCATTGTATGCACGGATCGCATCGGTCAACATTGCCAAGGTCGGCTGCTCCTTAAGCATGCCCAATCCGAAGTTGAGGCGCCTTCCCAGATCAAAGTTTGCCGTTGTGACCAGTCCGCCGAAGCCGCGGCCATCAACAAGAACCACGGCGGCGCCTGTGGCCATGGCCTCCAAGGCGGTACGCGCGGTTGCGAACACGATGTCGGCCGCGGCACATCGCCGCCAGACATCGTCAATGGGCTTTGCGACGCCGTGTCCGTAGGCTTCGAATTGAAGCTCCGTTTGCCGGCAAGCCTCGGCGATAAGGGTCTCTGGTCCGCTGTGCTTTACCAATGACAGAGCGCGGCGGGGCGCGGCGGCGGGCGGGAATGGACGCAGTTGAAAACAACGAAGATCAACTGCGTTCGGCAAGATCTCGATCTGGCCGGCGGGGATGCCGTCGGATTCGACGAGCCGGGCCTTGCAGGTTTCGTCCACCGCAAACAGGCGCCGGACCTGTGAAAAGCGAGGCGGCAAGTCAAACCACGATTTTGCATCATGGCAAACCCAGATAGCCGGCGTATTCGGGAAAGCAAGTATTGCCGCTGCCGTGCTCGGGGTATGATGTCCGTGGATAACATCAGGCACATATGGGACGTTCAGCAGATTGTCGACGACGGGTATTCCACGGCTTGTCAATTCCTCTGCAAGCCCGCCGATCGTTGGTGTGTAGACGGTTACCTCGTGCTGCCGCTCCGAAAGGCGGAGGGCAAAGTCCCTGACGACGATTTCGGTGCCGGATCGCAGGTCAAGACGAATATTTGTAATGAGGATTTTCAACGGAACCGGCACTTAAAGATTTCGAGTTGCCAGGATATCGCGGACAATCTTCTCGACGTGACGCCAGCGTATGACGTCGCTGTAAATTCCCGCTGCTCTGCGCTGTTCACCAAAAGATTCGTACTTTGGTACGTCATCTGGTGGTTCGAGCAACCGCTCGAGTGGCGGCGGCAGAAACAATGATTCAGTGCGTGCATGATCGTCGCCTTCAAGCCGTCTGAGCTCGATCACTTCGAGTTCGATGCCGGGATAGCCATCAATTGCCGCACGCTTTTCCGCCAATTCACGCTCGGACAGGTTGACGCAAGAAACACAAGGCCCGCCTCGCACCGCTCCGCCTAGCGAAGAGGGGACAACGTCATATTGAAGGACCCGTATTTGATAACCAAGCCTGTGCGATGCCTCCTCCGCCGCCAGCCGTCCGACAACGTGTGTCAGATCGTGAGCCACGGAGTAGAGTTGCCAGCCATCTATCACCAGACTTTCGGGCCGCGTGCTCACGAGAACCTCGACGGCGGCGTCCTTCCATCGCAGAAACGGCGTGGCATTGCCCGCGAGAACGGCAGCGTAGAAATCGCGATCCAAAACAACTCCGAACAACTCTGATCGGTGTCCACCAACGGCTGTAAGGAGATCAGCCGAGGCCCGCACTCTCGTCTTGTCGGTTCCGGATCTCGATCCGGTCGTCAGGACCATGCAAACTGGCTTCTCACGCAGCATCCAGCCGAACAGGCGTAGCTCGTGGCCGGGATGGGCGACAAAGAGTGCGGGGCGAGATGATCTGGAATTCTGAATCATACAACTTGAATCTTGGCTCATAAGCTTGAATCTTTAGTCCCGCGACTTCGATGACGTTCTGGCCAAGTAAGTGCCGCTCCGGATCAACCAGAAATAGCACGATGAAAACAAAGATTTATCCGGCCAGATTCCGCATCCGGTATTGTCTCGCGGGGCGCGACCGTATGACGTTCTTTCCAAAACAAGAAAAGCTTGCCGATAGAGGATATGCCATCTGCACGATGCCGAGGTCGGGCAGCAACTTCCTCTGCCAGCTGCTGGCGAGCAGCGGATGCCTTGGCAGACCGCTCGAGTATTTCAACGGGCCGGAGAGCCCGGTTCATCGCCGAAGTCGGGGATCGATCTTACATCGATGCAATTTGATTTTCGTCGCCGTTGGGCAGCAGCCTATAGGACGGCAGCCTATAGGAGCGTGCCTTCTGGGCAGTGCCGGGCAATCATCCAAGCTGGACTTTGCCTGTGGAATTGTCTGTTGAATTTGGCCTTTCCGACATCCATTTGAAGAATTAGACCATCTAATCAATATGTTGGGTCTTTTCTGGAGGCCTTTGCGGGGCACCCCTGCTGGCAGGACCGCGGGCATCTGGCTGGCGCCGGCGCGACGAGGCAGACGACGATACCGCGCCCGCGTTCCATTAGGATTTGGCGGCTATTTTGCGTGAGTTTACCG
This sequence comes from Xanthobacteraceae bacterium, assembly GCA_052326245.1. GTDB lineage: Bacteria > Pseudomonadota > Alphaproteobacteria > Rhizobiales > Xanthobacteraceae > Bradyrhizobium_A. Next base: position 2,492 of record JBKQQE010000502.1, read on the forward strand.
GCCGATTCGGCTAAACGGGCGGTCTGCCATCCGATTTTTCGGCAACACGATTTTTCGGCAACACGACGGATCGAGATCCCATGACCATCCGCCTGCATCGCGGCGACCTGCCCGACCTCAGCCGCTACACCACGTCGGTGGCGATCGACACCGAGACGCTCGGCCTCAACCCGCATCGCGACCGGCTGTGCGTGGTGCAGCTGTCGAACGGCGACGGCTCGGCGGACGTGGTGCAGATTCCCGCCGACCATCGCGACGCGCCGAACCTGAAGCAGCTGTTCAGCGACCCCGCGGTGACCAAGATCTTTCACTTTGCCCGCTTCGACCTGGCGGTGCTGTTCCAGGCCTTCGGCGTGATGCCGCAGCCGGTCTATTGCACCAAGATCGCCTCCAAGCTGGTCCGCACCTACACCGACCGCCACGGCCTGAAGGACCTGGTGCGCGAGCTGCTCGGCGTCGATCTGTCGAAGCAGCAGCAGTCGAGCGACTGGGGCGCCGACACCCTGAGCGAGGCCCAGCTCACCTATGCCGCCTCCGACGTGCTGCATCTGCACGAGCTGCGCGCCAAGCTCGATACGCTGCTGGCGCGCGAGCACCGCGCGGCACTGGCATCGGCCTGTTTCGGCTTTCTGCCGGCGCGCGCGCTGCTCGACCTGGCGGGCTGGAGCGAAGAGGACATTTTCGCCCATTCGTGACGCGGCACGGATGAGGCGAGGCGGGGAAGGCGGTGCCGGGTCGTCATTCCCGGTCTGCCCCGCTCCGGTCACAGTCATCGGCCTGTGTGACGGAGGGCGCGCCGAAGGGCGACGAAAGATCAATCCGCTAACAACTGCGGAGCAACGGTGTCATCGCTGGACGGCCAGACCATTCGGGGTGGATTGGAAGCGCGGTTCGCCCGCGCCGAACGCCACAGCCGTCGCGTGCGCCTGCTGCGCAAGGCGGTCCCGGCGGCCGTGGTGCTGGCGCTGCTGCTGATCGCCGGCGCCTCGATCTTCAATCCGTTCCGGCTGCTCGGAAAACTGCCGCTCAGCATCAACAACCTGTCGGTGTCGGGGACCAAGATCACGATGGCCTCACCGCACCTCACCGGGTTCACGCCGGACCAGCGGCCCTACGACCTGCGGGCGAAGACGGCGACGCAGGACGTGACCGATCCGGTTCACGTCGAGTTGCACGACCTGACCTCGACCGTGCAGATGGAGGACAAGTCGACCGTGATGATGGAAGGTGACTCCGGCCTGTTCGACACCAAGACCCAGATCCTCGAGCTGAAGGACCGCATTTTCCTGCGCTCGAGCACCGGCTACGAGGCGCGCCTGACCCAGGCCACCGTCGACATGGCGAAGGGCACGGTCGATTCCAGCCGGCCCGTCGCCGTCAAGCTGCTCAACGGCACGCTCGACGCCAACGGGCTGCACATCGTCGACAACGGCGCGCTGGTGGTGTTCGACGGCGGCGTGTCGATGCTGCTGGACAACATGGGCGACACCGCCGCCAAACCCGCCGAAACGGTCGCCAAACCCGCGAAACCCGCCGAGGCCGGCGCGCGGCCGGCGGCGACAGCCCGAAAATGAAGGACATGATTTCGCAGATGCCGCGTCATCCCACACCAGGCCCCGCGCGCCTTGCGGCCGCGTTGATCGCGCTCGCCGTGCTGGCCGCGTCGCAAGCCCACGCCCAAGGTCCGTCGCCGCAAGGTTCGACGCAACCGACCTCGACCGTGCAGGGCGTGCCCAATGCGGTGCAGGGTTTTTCCCAGAACCGCGACAAGCCGATCCAGATCGACGCCGGCAGCCTCGAGGTGCGCGACAAGGACAAGGAGGCCACCTTCAAGGACAACGTCAAGGTGGTGCAGGGCGACACCACCATGCGCTGCAAGATCCTGGTGGTGTTCTACGAGGGCAGCGCCAACCCCTCCGCCGCGCCGGCGCCAACGCCGGCCGCAGCCGCGCCGAAATCCACCATGACCTCGGCGACGCCGGGTCCGACCGGCAGTTCCTCGATCCGCCGGCTGGAGGCCAAAGGCAACGTCATCGTCACCCAGAAGGAGCAGACCGTCACCGGCGACAACGGCGTGTTCGACATGAAGTCGAACACCGTCACCATGACCGGCAATGTGGTGCTGACCAAGGGCGACAACGTGCTGAAGGGCGACCGCCTGATCGTCGACATGACCACCGGCGTGTCGCGGGTGGAATCCAACTCCGGTCACGTTCAGGGACTGTTCAAATCCTCGGGCCAGAATGGCGCCCAGGGCGGGCCGCCGTCGCTTCTTCCCGGCAGCCCGCCGCCCGCCCCGGCCGCCCGGTCGACCTCCAGCACCCCAGGAAAGCCTAAGAACCACAACGACTTGAATGACTCCGGAAGGCGCTGAGGTTGAAAGCCCCGGTGCAACCGCGTATCAGGACATCGATGAGCGGAAGCGATCGTCTCCGGGCGCTTGCGGGGTACGGGCGTTGTCACTGCCGCTCCCTGTGCCACCCGCCGACGCCGCATGGCGCGGCTGCCGCGGAAGGCTGATCGAAGCGGGCATGGTGAATTTCTTCGGTTTTTTTCGCAGATCCGGACAGCCGCGCGGCCCGCAGGCCTTCGGCCGCGCCAACGACATCACGTCGTTCAGCGGCCGGATAGGCGAGATGTTTCGCAATCCGTTCCGCGACACCAGGGCGCCGGCGCGACCCCGCGCCGACGCGCCGCGGCCGCCGCACCCTGTGCACCGCCGCGACGCCGCCCCGGCGGCCACCCCCGCCCCGCCACGGCAGACCACGCAGCCGCGGCCGGGATTTCTGGCGATCCATGGCGTCGAGAAGACCTTCGGCTCGCGCCAGGTGGTGCGCGGCGTCAGCCTGTATGTGCGGCGCGGCGAGGCGGTGGGAATTCTCGGCCCCAACGGCGCCGGCAAGACCACCGTGTTCTACATGATCACCGGGCTGATCAAGGCCGATCGCGGCCGCGTCGAACTCGATGGCCACGATGTCACCGGCCTGCCGATGTACCAGCGCGCGCGGCTCGGCATCGGCTATCTGCCGCAGGAAGCCTCGATCTTTCGCGGCCTCAATGTCGAGGACAACATCCGCGCCGTGCTCGAGGTGGCCGAGCCCGACCGCCGCAAGCGCGAGCGTCAGCTCGACTCGCTGCTCGAGGAGTTCAACATCGCGCGGCTGCGCAAGTCGCCGTCGATCGCGCTGTCCGGCGGCGAGCGGCGGCGCGTCGAGATCGCCCGCGCGCTGGCGACGAACCCGAACTACATGCTGCTCGACGAGCCGTTCGCCGGCATCGATCCGATCGCGGTCGGCGACATCCAGGATCTGGTCCGCCACCTCACCAACCGCGGCATCGGCGTCCTGATCACCGACCACACTGTGCGCGAGACGCTGGGGCTCACCGACCGCGCCTACATCGTCTATGCCGGCGAGGTGCTGACCGAGGGCAGCCCCGACGAAATCGTCAACGACCCGGATGTCCGCAGGCTGTATCTCGGCGAGGAGTTCCGGCTCTAGCAGGCTGTTGAAAAACTCCCTGTCATTCCGGAAGCCGCGTAGCGGCTATCCGGAATCTCTGGGGCGGTCGCGAGATTCCGGGTTCGTCGCCTCACCGGACCGCGCTTCGCGCGGACCCGTTGGCGACGCCCCGGAATGACCCTGAATGAGAGCGTCGTTCAACAACCAGCTAGTGGAGTGGATTTGACATTCGCTATCTACCTAGCCGCGGGCTCGCGAAGCGAACGTCAAATCCAAAACTCCACTAGCCACTTTAACTTAGCTAGTGGTCCTTTGATTCCAACATTTGCAAAGCGCCTGCTGAGATGGGATGCAAATGTTGGAATCGGACCACTAGAGGATCCCGGGCCGCCGCCGGCCGCGGCATCGTGTCCCGGCCCACACCGCCGGCACGTCGGATCCGCGACGTCGGGTCTTCACCATTTGGTCTGATGGGGTGAATTTCGCCGCGTCAAGCCGTGTACTTCGTCCCCAGAGCAGTTATAAGCAAGAAACGGACCAATTTCCGGAACGGTTCTTGCTTCGATGGCGCTGACGCAGAGATTAGAGTTCCGCCAGACCCAGTCTCTGGTGATGACGCCGCAGCTGATGCAGGCCATCAGCTGCTGCAGCTGTCCAATCTGGACCTTGCCGCCTTTGTCGAAGACGAACTGGAGCGGAACCCGCTCTTGGAGCGCGCCGCCGAGCAGGGCGAGCCGGCCGAGCCCCGCGACGGCGCCGAGCCGCCATCCGCCGACATGGAACCAGGCTTGGCCGAGCTGGGCGGCGGCGATGCCGCCGAGCCGGGCGGCGACGCCAACGAACCGGCCGCCGAGGACTGGCTCAGCCGCGATCTCGGCACCCGCTCCGAGATGGAACAGACCTTCGACACCGGTCTCGAAAACGTCTTTCCGGAGGAGCCGGCGGAGAGCGCGGCCCGCACCGCGCAGGAGGCCGCGCCCACCGCCTATACCGAATGGGGCGGCGGCGCCTCCAACGACGACGACTACAATCTCGAGGCCTTCGTCGCCGCGGAAACCACGCTCGGCGGCCACCTCGCCGAACAGCTGGCGGTGGCGTTCGGCGCGACGCCGCGGCGCCTGATCGGACAATACCTGATCGACCTCGTCGACGACGCCGGCTACCTGCCGGCCGACCTCGGCCATGCCGCCGAGAAGCTCGGCACCTCGCAGGCGGAAATCGAGGCGGTGGTCGGCGTGCTGCAGACCTTCGATCCGGCCGGAATCTGCGCGCGCAACCTCGCCGAATGCCTGGCGATCCAGCTGCGTGACCGCGACCGCTACGATCCGGCGATGCAGGCGCTGATCGAGCATCTCGATCTCTTGGCCAAGCGCGATTTCGGCGCGCTGCGCAAGATCTGCGGCGTCGACGACGAGGATCTCGCCGACATGATCGGCGAGATCCGCAGGCTCGATCCCAAGCCCGGACTGCGCTTCGGCGCCAGCCGGATGCAGACGGTGGTGCCGGACGTCTATGTGCGGCCGGGCCCCGACGGCGGCTGGCTGGTCGAACTCAACAGCGACACGCTGCCGCGGGTGCTGGTGAACCAGACCTACTACTCGACGCTGTCGAAGTCGGTGCGCAAGGCCGACGACAAGAGCTATTTCTCCGATTGCCTGCAGAACGCCACCTGGCTGGTGCGGGCGCTGGACCAGCGCGCGCGCACGATCCTGAAGGTGGCGACCGAGATCGTGCGGCAGCAGGACGGTTTCTTCACCCACGGCGTCGCGCATCTGCGGCCGTTGAACCTGAAAGCGGTGGCCGACGCCATCCAGATGCACGAATCGACGGTGTCGCGGGTCACCGCCAACAAGTACATGGCGACCAACCGCGGCACGTTCGAACTGAAATATTTCTTCACGGCCTCGATCGCCTCGGCCGACGGCGGCGAGGCGCACTCCGCCGAAGCGGTGCGCCATCGCATCAAGCTGATGATCGACGCGGAAAATCCCGCAACGATTCTCTCCGATGATACCATCGTCGAGCAGCTGCGCGCCGACGGCGTCGATATCGCGCGCCGGACGGTGGCGAAGTATCGCGAGGCGATGCGGATTCCGTCGTCGGTGCAGCGCCGGCGCGAAAAGCAGAATACGCCCGGCGGCACGGTCGCATCCCGCTCGCGGGACATCGCACCCGCGTGAGCACGAGCGCGCTTGACTGCGCCGCCGGCAACCGGAATGCTGGTGATTCCGCGGAGGTCCTGCCATGACGATCCGGATTTCGGGCAAGAGCATCAGTGTCGGCGAAGCCCTGCGCGACCGTGTCAGCGCCCGCACCGACGAGGTGCTGCGAAAATATTTCGACGGCAACTATTCCGGCCATCTGACGCTGAGCAAGGACGGCTTCGGCTTTCGCACCGATTGCGCGCTGCATCTGGACTCCGGGGTGACGCTGGAAGCCGATTCCATCGCGGCCGACGCCTATGTCAGCGCCGATCAGGCGCTGCTGCAGATCGAGAAGCGGCTGCGGCGCTACAAGAGCCGCCTCAAGGACCGCTCGGCGCGCAAGTCCCATGCGGCCGCCGCCGCCCGCGCCGAGCTCGACGTCGCCAGCTATGTGATCGAAGCACCCGCGCCCGAAAACGACGACGAGATCACCGCCTACAATCCGGTGATCATCGCCGAATCGAGCAGCGCGCTGCGCTCGCTGTCGGTGAGCGAGGCGGTGATGGAGCTGGACCTGACGGGGGCGCCGGTGATCGTGTTCCGGCACGGCTCGACCGGGCGGGTCAACGTGATCTACCGCCGCGCTGACGGCAATGTCGGCTGGATCGATCCGCCGGCAACAAGCGGCTGAGGTGCTTTCGGTGACCGCCCCGATCGGTCCGGGCCGGGTCTGCCGAATTTCCGCGATCCCTTTGATTTCGCGGACGGTTTTCCACCGGCTGGCGGAGCCGCCGGGACCCGGGAGATGGCGGCCGGGCGTTAAGGAAAGTTGTCAACCGAACCGCCGGATCACCATTGACGCACCGCCGCACCGTCCCTATGGTCCGGCGCCTTTCAGGGCGAAAGCCGCTGCGAATGCCCCCACCCGAGAGCCGCAGCCGCCCTGAGACCGAACTTTAGCAACCTGCTGGTCCACTTGAGCCTGGCACAACATTGGCTTGGCATAGCGCAATCCTCGGAACGTCCAATGATGATCACAGATCTGGTCGCGCCCGAGGCGATTATCCCGGCGTTGAAAGTCAACGGCAAGAAACAGGCGCTGCAGGAACTGGCGGCACGCGCCGCGGCGCTCACCGGGCAGAACGAGCGCGCGATCTTTGAAGTGCTGTTGCAGCGCGAGAAGCTCGGCACCACCGCGGTCGGCTACGGGGTCGCGATCCCGCACGGCAAGCTGCCGAAGCTCGACAAGCTGTTCGGATTGTTCGCGCGGCTCGAGCGCCCGATCGATTTCGAGGCGATGGACGGCCAGCCGGTCGATCTGATGTTTCTGCTGCTGGCGCCGGAAGGCGCGGGCGCCGATCATCTCAAGGCGCTGGCGCGAATCGCCCGGCTGCTGCGGGATCAGGAAATCGCCAAGAAGCTGCGGGCATCGAGCGATGCCCAGGCGCTGTATTCGGTACTGGCCCTGCCGCCGGCGACGGCGGCCTGATTCCCCGCCGCTCCCGCGCCCTTCAGCTCGTATTCCACTTAAGCACCAGTGCCGCAGGTCCGCGGCGCCGCCTCGTCCCACCCGCGCCATCGGCGCGGGCAAGCGACGATGTTAGTGGACGCTCACCGCTTCCAGCTCGTGGCTCCACGCGTTGGCGACCGCCGCTTCACGGCTGTCGGTCAGCATGATCGGCGTGCCATCGGCCGAATGCAGCGTGAAAAGCTTCAGACCCGGGGCGACGTGCGGCGCCTGCGGAAACAGGTGCGGGACGTCCTCTGAACGGATCTGCTTGACGTAGGCGATGTGACCCTCGCCCATGGCCGCCAAGGCTTCCGGCGAAATAGCCTCGGGCGTTGCACTTTCTGTGCCGACACTAGACGCAATCATGGTCTCGACTCCTCTGGTTAACAAGCGGTCGAGTCCGCTGTCGTTCCACCATTATTCGTGCTCATTGATAGCAATTGTCTTAACGACCTTCTCCGGCTCCGGCCGGGCAAGGTCGATCGACAACAGCCCGTTCTTCAGATCCGCGCCCAGCACATGCATCCCGTCCGCCAGCACGAAGGTACGCTGGAACAGCCGTGCTGCGATACCGCGATGGATGTATTGCCGGGCCTTGTCCTCCTGCTGGCGCCCCCGAATCACGAGCTGATTCTCCTCGACGGTGACGTCGAGCTGATCGCGCGTGAAGCCTGCAACCGCGAGCGTGATGCGCAGCCGTTCGGGCTGGCCGTTCTGCCGCTCCAGGCGCTCGATGTTGTAGGGGGGATAGCCGTCTGCGCCTTTGACGACGCGATCGAGCGCACGCTCGATTTCGTCAAATCCCAGAAGGAACGGACTGGACAACGAAGGAACACGAGACATTCTGCAAAGTCCTCTCGAAGCGACTTTGGCGGGGCCCGAAATGGCACCCCTTTCGGCCGGCGGCTGCCAACCGATAGCAATGATATGTGCATTGCGGTGTCGGTTTCAAGAACCCGGCGGCCCGCTTCACACGGCTGAAAACCCTCAGGAAATACGAGCCAGCGGCGCCGGAACTCTCGGTTCAGGCCCACCTGGATACCGCACTCGGCCGTGATTTCGAGTGCTCCCTCCCCCTTGTGGGCAGGGCGATCGCGTATGGCTCGTCGGTCAAGAAATCGGATCGCAGCGGACGAGTCAGGCGCTCTATCCCTCCCCCCGCGAAGCGGTGGGGAGGGAAGGCCGAAGCGAAGCGAAGGCCAGGGTGGGGGGCCTTTCTTGCCGCCCCCCAC
>JBKQQE010000503.1:0-14028 GCA_052326245.1 Xanthobacteraceae bacterium
GAATCTCTGAACCAAACCACACTAGAATCATAGACTTCTAGTGTCCTTTCGAATCCGAAGTTCGCTCTGGAACACGCTGCGAAATCAAGCGAACTTCGGATTCGGGACACTAGCCGAATTTCGGCTCCCGCTTCTCGCGAAACGCCGCGATGCCTTCGCGCGCGTCCGCGTGCATGAAAAGCAGCGGAAAGCCGTCGATGGCGTGACGCATCTCGTCACCGCCGAGGCCGCGGTTGTAGAACGATTTCGCCATCTGCACCGCGAACCGCGGCTTCGATGCGATCCGTTCCGCGAACGCGATTGCATCCGCAAGCACGCTGCCATGCGGGACCACGCGCAGCACCAGGCCGAGGCAGCAGGCTTCCTCCGCGGAGATCGGATCGCCGAGCATGCTCATTTCCTTGGCCTTGGCGCGGCCCACGATGTCCTGCAGCCGCACGATCGCAAATCCGGGCAGCAGGCCGAGCTTGATTTCCGGCACAGCGAACCGGGCGCGGTCGGATGCGATGATGAAGTCGGACGCCATGGCGAGTTCGAATCCGCCGCCATAGGCGATGCCATTGACCGCCGATATGACCGGCTTGCGCGTGTTCTCGGGCGCGGCAAGAACCTCGAGCGCCGCGATCAGGAAGCCGCGGGCGTTTTCGGGGTCGAAATCGAACTCGCCGATGTCGGCACCCGCGCAGAATGCCTTGTCGCCGCTGCCCGTAATGACGGCGACCCGGATGGCGTCGTCCGCATCGGCCTTCTTCAGGCCTTCGAGGATCCCGCTGCGGATGCCGGCGCTGAGGGCATTGAGCTTGTTCGGCTCGTCGAGCGTGAGGATCGCGACCTTGCCCCTGGTTTCGTAGTTGACGCTTCCCAATCGCATCGCATCCTCCATCAAATCGAACCGCGGTTGTCAGTCCGGTTCTATCACCACCACAACCGCGTTGCGCTCCACTGTTTCGCCCGCCCGGCAGTTGACCGCGGTGACGATGCCGTCGATTTCGCTGCTGATGCGCAGTTCCATCTTCATCGATTCCAGGATGGCGGCGACGTCGCCGACCTTGATCCTGTCGCCGACCGCGATGTTGACCTGCAGGATCATGCCCATCATCGGCGCGCGCAGTTCGCCGCTGGTCTCCGCGGCTGCGCTGATATAGGTGAGATAGGGAATGGCGGTCAGGGTATGGACGCCACGCAGGTCGTGGACGAAGATCGTCTGATCCTGTTGGTAGATCCGCACCGTCTCGCGACGAGCGCCGATGATCGCGGTGAAGCTGTCGTTTTCAAGCGAAATCAGCCTGACCAGATGCTTGGCGTCGTTAACGCCGATGATCATCGTGCCATCGGCCCGCCGCGGAGCAAACCTGATCTCGGCGCTGGTGCCCGCAGCCTCGAGATGCAGTATCGGGATCGGAGACAGCCCGTCGCCCTCGGCGGCCATTTGCCATCCGGTCAGGTCACGCGACTGCCATGGGCTTCCGGCCGGCTGGCGTTGCTGGATCATCCAGTAGTAGGCACCGAGCGCCAGCGCCTTGGTGTCCTCACCTTTCGAGTCCTGCAAAAGCTGGTCGATCTTTTCGTCGATGAGCCGGGTGTAGAACGTGGCGTCCCGCGTCTCGGGCAGCTCGATCAGGCGCCTGAGAAATGCCTGGTTGGTCGTGATGCCGAAAATCGAGGTTTCGCCGAGCGCGCGGTCGAGCTTGTCGAGCGCAGCGTCGCGGGTTTCGGCGTGAGCGATCAGTTTGGCCAGCATCGAATCATAATAGGGCGTGACGGTCGTCCCGGTTTCGACGCCGGTCTCCACGCGAACGCCATCGGCCGGAAATCCGACATAGGCGAGCGTGCCGGTGCAGGGAAGAAAATCGTTCGCGGGGGCCTCCGCGCAGATCCGCGCCTCGACGGCGTGGCCCTGGCACCGGACATCGCTCTGGGAAAAAGGCAATCCCTCGTCGGCGGCGATCCGCAGCATCGTCTCGACGATATCGATGCCGGTCACCATTTCAGTCACGGGGTGCTCGACCTGCAGGCGCGGATTCACCTCCAGAAAGTAGTAGCTGCCTCCGCTGACGATGAATTCGACCGTGCCGACCCCGCGATAGTTCAGGCGCCTGCCAAGCCGCACCGCGTCATCGAGCATTTGCTCGCGAAGTGTCGCCGAAAGATTGGCGGCAGGGGCTTCCTCGATGAGCTTCTGGTGGCGCCGCTGCAGCGTACATTCGCGTTCGAACAGGTGAACGACACTGCCTTTGCCATCGCCGGCGATCTGCACTTCGACATGGCGTCCCCGTTCGACCAGCTTTTCAACGATCAGGCCCGGATAGCCGAACGAATTCTTCGCCTCGCGCATGGCCGATTCGATCTCGCCGGAAACGCCATCGAGACGCAAGATGGCGCGCATGCCCTTGCCGCCGCCTCCCGCCGCGGCCTTCAGCATCACCGGAAGCCCGAGTTCGCGCACGATCCGGGCAATCTCGGTGACGTCCTCACTCGGTGCCTTGCTGCCGGGAACGGTCGGCACTTTGGCCGCTTCGGCCTCGCGCTTGGCGGAAGCCTTGTCGCCGAGCCGCTCGATCGTTTCCGGCGTCGGGCCGATGAAGACCAGGCCGGCGGCCTCGACGGCGCGTGCGAACGCGGCATTCTCGGCGAGAAAGCCGAAACCGGGATGGATTGCCTCGGCGCCCGTCGATCTTGCCGCTTCGATCACCGCCTCGATCCGCAGGTAGCTGTCGGACGCGGCCGCATTGCCGATCTCGACGGACTCGCCGATCATCTTGACATGCAACGCGTCGGCATCGGCGGCGGAGTGGACGCCGGCGACCGCGATTCCCAGGCGATGACAGGTTCGCGCAATGCGGCAGGCGATTTCCCCGCGATTGGCGATCAGAACTTTCTTGAACACCGGGCGATATCCTCTGCCATCACATTCTGAATACGCCAAAGTCGGTTTCCTGCTGCGGCAGGCGGCCGGCAAGATCGAGCAGCAGCGCCATCACGTTGCGGGTTTCGAGCGGGTCGATCACCATGTCGCACCAGGTATTGCGCGCGAAATTGTAGGCGCTGGCGAAGTCCTCGAAGGTCTTGCGCACCGGCGCGCGATAGGCCTCGCGCTCCTCGTCGCTCCAGCTCGTGCCCTCGCGCCGGTGCCCTTCGTCCTTGACCATCGCAAGCGTCGTCGCGGCCTGGTCGGGCCCCATGATCGCCGAGCGTCCATTCGGCCACATCATCATGGCGTGGGGCTTGAAGGCACGGCCGCACATGGCAAGATATCCGGCGCCGTAGGCATTGCCGATGATCAGCGTGTATTTCGGCACGTTGGCACTGGCCATCGCCGTGATCATCTTGGCGCCGTGCTTGGAGATGCCGCCTTCTTCCGCCTCGCGCCCGACCATGAAGCCGGTTACGTCGGCCATGAACAGCAGCGGGATGTTGCGCTTGCAGCAGAGGTCGATGAAGTGCGTCGCCTTCAGCGCGCTTTCCGAGAACAGGACTCCGTTGTTGCAGAGGATTCCGATCTCGAAGCCCATGATGCGCGCAAAGCCGGTGATCAGCGTGTCGCCGTAGAGCGGCTTGAACTCGTGAAACTCGCTGCTGTCGACGAGCCGCGCGACAATATCGCGATTGTTGGTGGGGACGCGCGGATCGGCGCTGATCAATCCATAGATGTCGTTGGGATCGCAGCGGGGCGGGCGCGGCGGCGCGACGCTCCAGCGTTGCGCCGGAATCTCGCCGAGATGGGCGACGATGTCGCGGGCGATCGCAATCGCGTGGCCGTCGCTCTCCGCCAGATGGTCGGTGACGCCGCTGACGCGGCTGTGCATTTCGCCGCCGCCGAGCGCCTCGATGCCGACTTCTTCCTTGGTCGCCGCGTAGACGAGCTGCGGGCCGCCGAGAAACATCGCGCCCTGGTTCCGCACGATGACGGTTTCGTCGCACAGCGCCGGCATGTAGGCGCCCCCGGCGGTCGAGGGCCCATGGACGATGGCAATTTGCGGGATGCCTTCGCTCGACATCCGGATCTGGTTGTAGAAGATCGAACCGAACTGTCCCTCGTCGGGGAAGATATTGGGCTGGTCCGGCAGATTGGCGCCGCCGGACTGGACCATGGTGACGCAGGGCAACCGATGCTGCCAGGCAAACCGCTGGGCGCGGACATGCTTTTTGCAGGTGATGCCGTAATAGGTGCCGCCCTTCACCGTGGCGTCGTTGGCGATGACCATGCAGGCGCGGCCCGACACCATTCCGACGCCGGTGATGATGCTGCCGCCGGGCGGCACGCCGTCGTACATGCCTTCGCCGGCGAGCTGGCAAAATTCCAGAAACGGCGAGCCCGGGTCCAGCAGCGCCGCGATGCGTTCGCGCGGCAGCAGCTGCTTGCGCTCCTGGTGCAGTCGCCGCGCGCGCTCCGGACCGCCAATGGCCGCGGCGGCGCGGCGCGCGCGCAGGTCGGCGATGCGCTCATCGTAGACCGTCCGATTGCGGCGATACTCGTCGCTGCCTGCGGAAACGTCGGACTTCATAACGGCCATCGTGGGCGTCCTAGTGCGGTGGATCTGACGTTCGTATCAGTGCGGTCCGCGAGTCCAACATACGAACGTCAGATCCAAAACCGCACTAGAATCATATATTTGCTAGTGTCCCTTCGGTTCTGACATTCGTAAATGCTCGCGCTGCAATGTGATACGAATGTCAGAACCGGGACACTAGTAGCTGCGCGGCAGGCCCATCACGTGCTCGCCGATGTAGTTCAGGATCATTTCGCGGTTCAGCGGCGCGGTCTTCAACAGCCGCACCAGCGGATAGATATCGAAGATGCCGTACTCCTTGGTGAAACCGTTGCCGCCGTGGCACTGCACGGCGGTATCGACGGCCTTGATGCCGGCGTCGGCGGCGGCGAGCTTGGCCATGTTGGCGAATTCGCCGGCTTCGCGGCCCTGATCGAAGATCCATGCGGCCTTCAGGGTCATCAGCGACGCCATTTCGATATCGGTGCGGGCGCTCGCCAGCGGATGCTGCAGTCCCTGGTAGGCGCCGATCGGCACGTTGTTGAAGACCTTGCGTTGCTTGACGTAATCGACCGCGCGGTTCAGCGCGTAGCGGCCGAGGCCGCAGCAGATCGAGCCCACCAGTATACGCTCCGGATTGAGGCTCTTGAACAGGATGCTGAAACCCTTGTCGATCTCGCCGACGATATCTTCCGGTCCGAGATCGACATCGTCGAAGAACAGCTGCCACTGCGTTTCCGGCGCGGGGATGCTGACCGGAATGTACTGCTTCTGCAGCCGCTTGGCCTTGAGATCGACGACGAACAGGGTGAAGCCGTCGGTCTTCTTCAGGGTTTCGCCCTGCGGCGTGGTGCGCGCGACGACCAACGCATGGTCGGCGCCGTCGGCGTCGGTGATGAAGGTCTTCTGGCCATTCAGCGCGAAACGGTTGCCGCGCTTCTTTGCCATCGTGGCCGTGCGAATGGTGTTGCTGCCGGCGTCGGGCTCGGTGATGGCAAAGCAGAAGCGCGTCTTGCCCTTGCAGGCATCGGGCAGATACCGCGTCTTCTGCTGTTCCGAACCGTATTTGGCGATGAAGCCGAGGCTCATGGCGGCGCCGACGACGAGATTCAGCAGCGGAATTCCGTTGTTCGACAATCCCTCGAGGAACAGGTGCATTTCGACCATGCCCTGGCCGGCGCCGCCGTATTCCTCGGGCACCATCGTCCCGACGAAGCCGTCCGCGGCGACCTGCTGATACAGCGCGTCGGGAAAAACGTGCTTCTCGGCGCACTCCATCCAGTATTTGCGATCGAATTTCTGCGCGACCTGGTCGCCGTATTCCAGGATCTGCCGCTGCTCGTGGGTGAGATCAAAGTCCATGCATCAACTCCGTCGCCGGCGGCCGCGCGGTCATCGAAAGGGGTTCCCTGCCGCCGGCATGCATTCTCGCAAAAAGCGGTCATGCGCCGGCATGATCTGCTTGCCATCTTAAGGCTGAAGCCTCTAGGATTTCAATCTAACTATCGTTCGAAATCGAACAATTGTTAGAAAATGGATCGCGCCGCTGTTCGCCCGCCCCGTTGTCCGGAAACGCCGCCAATGATTGCCGCGATGAAATCCGCCGCCGCGACCGGCTCCGACGAATTCAGGCGCAATCGCGCGCGCTATCTGGAGCGGATCGATGAGCTGCGCAGACGCCGGGCCGAGGCCAGCCAGGGCGGCTCGATCAAGGCCCGTGCACTGCACAAGTCGCGGGGCCAGCTGTTGCCGCGCGAGCGCATCGCGGCGCTGATCGATCCCGGTTCGCCGTTTCTCGAATTCGGCCACCTGGCGGGCGAGGGGATGTATGACGGTGTGCCGCCGGGTGCGGCGATCATCACCGGCGTCGGACAGGTTTGCGGGCGCAGTTGCATGCTGATTGCCAATGACGCCACCGTCAAGGGCGGAACGCTGTTCGGCATGACGACGAAGAAGCACACCCGCGCCCAGCTGTTCGCCTGGCAGCATCGTCTGCCCTGCATCACGCTGGTGCAGTCGGGCGGCGGGTTCCTGCCCGATATCGCCAATATCTTTCCGGACGAAGGGCAGGCCGGATCGATCATGTACAACCAGGTGAAGATGTCGGCGGAGAACATCGCCCAGATCGCCGTCGTTCACGGACCTTCGACCGCGGGCGGCGCCTACATTCCCGCGTTGTGCGACGAGGTTGTGATCGTCCGCAATCAGGGCGCGATGTTTCTCGGCAGTCCGCAACTGGTGTTTGCCGCGACCGGCGAGACCATCGGGGTCGAACCGCTCGGCGGCGCGGAGATGCACAGCCGGACCAGTGGCGTCACCGACCATATCGCCGGGAACGACAGCCACGCGCTCGCGATCGTCCGCAACATTGTCGACAACCTCGGAGAGCCGCCGCGACTGCGCTGGACCCTCGAGCCGGATGAACCACCTTGCCATCCGATCGAGGAAATCTACGGCATCGTCAGCGACAACCGGCGCATCCCGACGGACAACCGGGAGATCCTGGCGCGCCTGATCGATGGCAGCCGCTTTCAGGAATTCAAGCATCTCCATGGCGAAACCCTGCTGTGCGGATTTGCCCGCATCCACGGTTTCGAGATCGGCATCCTGGCCAACAACGGCGTGCTGTTTTCGGAAAGCGCGGTCAAGGGCGCGCACTTCATCGAGCTGTGCTGCAAGCGCGACATTCCGCTGCTGTTCCTGGTCGACGTCTCCGGCTTCATGGTGGGGACCGCCGTCGAGCGTCAGGGCATCGCCAAGCATGGCGCCAAGTTCATGACCGCGATGGCCTGCGCCGACGTGCCGAAATACACCATCATTACCGGCGGATCCTATGCCGCGGCCTATTTCGCGATGCTGGGCCGCGCGTTCAGGCCGAATGCCACGCTGATGTGGCCGAGCGCCCACGCCGCCCTGATGGGACCGGAGCAGGCGGCGACGACGCTTTCGATGGTGCGCGACAACATCCATCAGCGCGAAGGCACGTCCTGGACCGAGCAGGAACGCGAAGACTTCAGGCGGCCGATCCTGAGGGATTTCGAGGCCTTTGCCGACCCCTACAACTACGCCCGCAACCTGTGGTGCGACATGGTCATCGACCCGGTCGAAACCCGCGATGTGATGGCGCTGCTGCTCGATCTGGCCGGCCGGACGCCCGCGAAGCCGACCAGATTCGGCGTGTTCCGGATGTAGCCGCGTCGCCGGCCTAGTACCCTGTTTCCGAAGTTCGTGAGACGCTCGCTGCAACCTCTTGACACGAACTTCGGAAACAAAAGGGTACTAGAATCATATATCTGCTAGTGCCCTTTGCTTTTCGAAGTTCGTGAAAGAAGTCGCTGCGATGTATCACGAACTTCGAAAAGCGGGCACTAGCTATGCCCGCCTGAATCGCGGCAGCGTGATTTCCTCGCTGATTTTCTCGCAGACCAGCACCACATCCATGTCGAAAGTGACTTCTTCCGGCTTGCCGCCGGTATAGGTGCTGATCATGCGCGGGCCTTCCTCCAGGTCGATCAGCAGGACGGCATAGGGGAGGT
Organism: Xanthobacteraceae bacterium; assembly: GCA_052326245.1. Classification (GTDB taxonomy): domain Bacteria; phylum Pseudomonadota; class Alphaproteobacteria; order Rhizobiales; family Xanthobacteraceae; genus Bradyrhizobium_A. The sequence goes on from JBKQQE010000503.1 coordinate 8,027, forward strand.
CGGCCTTGAATGCGGGGCCCGGCGCGCGGTGAACCACGCTGAAGGAATGGACCTTGCCGCGCCCGCTTGCCGGGCGATGGGAGAGAGCGTCGCCGCCGCATTGCCGGCAGATCGCCTGCTGGTAGTACTGCACATGGCCGCAACCGGCGCAGTGCTGCAGCAGCAGCACGCCGTCACGCAGGCCGCGCCAGAGGGCCGCGGAATCCGCGTCGGGGGCCGGCACCGGCTTCTTCATGGCATCTTCGGCCGAAATCACAGCGCGTTCTCCGTGCCCAGAATGGTGGTGGCATTGGTGGCGAAACCGGCGCCCAGACTGTGAACCAGCCCGAGTTCCGCGCCCGGCACCTGGCGTTCGCCGCACTGGCCGCGCAGTTGCGCGATCACTTCGTGGAAATGAAACAGCGATCCGGGTACTCCCGAATGCGCGAATGACAACAGCCCGCCGTGGGTGTTGGACGGAATCTGGCCGCCGTAGGTCATATGGCCGTCAGCGACGAAACGGCCGCCTTCGCCCTTGGGACAGAAGCCGAGATCCTCCAGCATCATGATGACGGTGCCGGTGAAGCAGTCGTAGACGCCGGCGACGTCGATATCCTTCGGGCCATAGCCGGCCATCCTGTAGGCCCTTCGGCTCGACTCGACCGCGCCGGTCGATGTCAGCGACGGCATCAGGAAAATATGCTCGTGGGTATAGCACTCGCCGCCGCCGAGAATATAGATCGGCTTTTCGATTCCGAGCGCATGGGCGCGTTCGGCCGAGGTCAGGACGAACGCCGCGCCGCCGTCCGATATCAGCGAGCAATCGAGCTTGCGGTAGGGCGTCGTCACCATGGCCGAATTGAGCACGTCGTCGACGCCGATCAGGGTGGTCTGCTGCGCGCCGGGCGTGCGGGAGGCGTGGCGCCGCTGGGTCACCGCGACTGCCGCGAGCTGCTCGGGCGTGGTGCCGAACTCCTTCATGTGACGGTGCGCCGTCATCGCGAAGGTGTTGGCGACCGGAATTCCGAACGGCATTTCGTATTGCTGGTCGCGGCTCTCGGTCAGCGAGCGCAGCGCCAGTTCGGGCGTCAAACCGGACAGCAGGCTGTCGCCGGCGACCACCAGCACGACCTCCGCGAGCCCGCCGTGAATGGCCGCGGCGCCGATATTGAACAGTGTCGCGGCAGTGGCCCCCGACACCTGCATCGTGTTCGAGAACGTCGGCTGGATGCCGAAATATTCGCTGAAAGCGACGCTGAAGCGGTGGAATGGCGACGCCATGGCGTGGCTCGACAGCACGCCATCGACCTCGCCCTTGCGGATGCCGGCATCGGCCAGCGCCTTCCTCGCCGCGTCGGCGGCAAGCCACAGCGGGCTCCTGCCGGGCACCTTGCCGACCGGCGACATCCCGATGCCGATGACGGCGACCTTGCCGCGGAGGTTGTTGCTGGTCACGGGGTCTCCCTGGCGAGCCGGGCTTCGAGTTCGTGCCGCTGCACCTTGCCGCTGGTGGAGCGCGGAAATTCCGAAAAGTCGATGAACCGGAATTGGGCCGGCCGCTTGTAGCCGGCGAGATCGCGCCGGCACAGTTCGAGCAAAGTTGCCTCGGTAACCGTGTCGTCGCGACGGGAAACGTAGGCGACGGGCACTTCGCCCCACTTCTGGTCGGCGGCCCTGACCACGGCAGCCTCGGTGATGCGGCTATCGCTCATCAGGACGCGCTCGATCTCGGCCGGATAGACGTTCTCACCGCCGGTCTTGATCATGTACTTGGCGCGATCGACGAAATCCAGCGAGCCGTCTTCATTGCGGCGAAACACGTCGCCCATGTGAAACCAGCCGCCGCGGAAATCGCGCGCGTTGGTTTCCTCGGCCTGCCAATAGCCGGAGAACAACGTCGCGCTGCGAATGGCAAGCTCACCGGGCATGCCCGGCGCCACTTCGTTGTCGGACGGATCGACGAGCTTGACCTGGCAAAACGCACTCTGTTGCTTTGACAGGCTTGTCGGGATTTCGCCCACCGCGATCAAAGCCCTGGTCGCGGGCGGCAATCCCGTTTCCGTCGAACCGAAGCTGTTGAGGTACGGCGCCTGCAGCAGCCCGGTCACTTCGGCGATGGCATGTGGCGGGACGAGATCGGCCATCGCGCCGCAGACGCGAATGCCTTTGACCTTTGTTGCCTGCGCCCTGAGCGCAGCGGCAAACGATTCAATCATGCCGGGGATCAGGACCAGCCAGCCGATATGGTGCCGTTCCACGGCAGCAAGCAGCGGCTCGACCTGGAAACCGTCGATCATCACCACTGTGCTGCCACGAAGCAGCGTCGCCAGCCCGTGATCCGTGGAGGCCATGTGAAACATCGGGGCCCAGGCCACAAAGGCATCGCGATGCGAAACGTTCAGCTCCGAGGTGAACACCAGCGCCCGCATGATCATCGCGCGATGCGAGATCACGGCGCCCTTTGGCAGGCCGGTGGTCCCGCTGGTATAGAGGATGACCAGGCCGTCTTCGGGCTCCGCGAGAATCGGGGCGGGGCGACCGCTTTGCTGCTGGATGAGGCGTTCATACTGCGCGCCGATTTCGACGACAGCCCGGCCTTTGTCCGCGAGGGACTTCAGACTGCCGGCGAGTTCCTCCTCGACGATCACGAGCTTCGGCGACACCAGCTCGACGCAGTAGGCGAGTTCGCGCTGCGACAGCCGCCAATTGAGACATGCGGTGATGACACCCAGATTTGCGGCTGCCAGTTCGACCTCGAAGTATTCCGGACGATTGTGCGACAGCAGGGCTACGCGATCGCCGCGGCGAAGACCGTGGCTTGCCAGCATCTCGGTGACGCGCTGGACGCGGTCCAGCAGTTGCCCATAGCTGATCTGCCGTCCCTGGTGTTCTATCGCCGTCGAAGCCGTGTGAATCTGCGCGCAGGCTCGAAACAGCTCGCCGACCGTGGGACCGGCGCCTGCGACCATGGAGGGAGTACTCTCGCGTTCGCCTGCCATTGTTCCGGATCCCGATGGCGGTTGTTGTCGTTGTGGCGGTCGACCGTTCGAAACTATACGCTTGCGGCATATTCCGATCAAATCTAAATTCTAACATTCGTTCGAAACAATTGGCTGCGTGCAGGCTGTCCAGGGCCCAGAGCGACTCGCAGTAGAAGGGGAGTGCCATGTCCGACCGCTACGCCGCCTACACCAGGCTGAAGATCGACTATCCGTCGAACCGGATCCTGCGGCTCACCTTCGACCGGCCCGAGACGTATAATTCCGTCGATGCCGAGACCCACACCCAGCTCACGCATGTCTGGCGCGACATCAACGACGATCCCGACATCAATGCCGTCATTGTGACCGGCGCCGGCAAGGCGTTCTCCGCCGGCGGGGATTTCGAGCTGATCAAGAGCATTCTCGACAATCCGGTGGCCCGGATGGCGACCTGGAAGGAGGCCAAGGACCTCGTCTACAACGTCATCAACTGCAACAAGCCGATCATCTCGGCCATCAACGGCGTTGCGGTGGGCGCAGGTCTCGTCGTCGGCATTCTTGCCGACATATCGATCTGCGGAAAGTCGGCGCGCATCGTCGACGGTCATACGCGGCTGGGCGTTGCGGCGGGCGATGTGGCCTGCATCATCTGGCCGCTGCTGTGCGGGCTTGCGAAGGCGAAATACTACCTGCTGACCTGCAAGCCGCTGTCGGGCACGGAGGCCGAGCGGATCGGCCTGGTTTCGCTGTGCGTGGAGGATGAGGACTTGCAGAAGATCGCGCTCGAGACGGCCGAGGATCTCGCGAACGGCGCGCAGAGCGCGATCCGCTGGACCAAATACGCCTTGAACAACTGGCTGCGGGTGAACGGACCGTTGTTCGATACCTCGACCGCGCTCGAGATCCTGGGCTTCACCGGCGCCGAGGCGCGCGAGGGCCTCGCCTCCCATCTCGAGAAGCGCAAGCCGGTGTTCCCGCAGGACTGCCCGATTTGACCGTTGCCGGCACGGGGAGGCCAGGTCCACCTGGCCTTCGCCAGCGGCTCATGTGACACGGAGCTTCTCGCGCAGCCGTTCGACGGCCTCGGGGTTGGCGAGCGCGGAGAGATCGCCTGGATCCTTTTCTTCGAATACGGCCCGCAGCACCCGGCGCATGATCTTCAGATTGCGGGTGCGCGGCAGATCGTCGACAAACAGCACCCGTTCGGGACGATACGAAGCGCCCATTCCGTCCACGATCGCGGACGAGAGTTCGCTGGCAAGGTCGCTGTTTGCTTCCACATTCGGCATCGGCACGCAGGCGCAAACGATGGCGGAGCCCTTCTCCGGATGCGGGATGCCGAACACGGTGGCTTCCGCGACCTTGCCGGTGGCGATCAGGATGCCCTCGAGCTCGGCCGGTCCGGTCCGCTTGCCGGAAATCTTGATGGTGTCATCGGAGCGGCCAAGAATGTAGTAGAGACCGTCATGGCCACGCATGGCAAAGTCACCATGTACCCAGAGGTCGGGAAGCGTGCTCCAGTAACTCTCGATGTAGCGCGCGTCGGCCTTCCACAGGCTCTTGGTCAAACCGATCGACGCGTGCCGCAAGACCAGTTCGCCGACCGTCCCGTCCGCGACCCGCCGTCCCGTCATGTCGACGATATCGGCGCCGACGCCGAGCGCGGGTCGGGAGAACGAGCAGGGGTTCATCGGATGATTTGGCGTGCCTGTGAAGATGCAGCCCCCGACTTCGGTTCCGCCTGAAATATTGATGATCGGGATTTTCTTCTTGCAGACGTGTTCGAAAAACCAGAGCCATGGCGTGGCGGTCCAGGCCTCGCCGCCGGAAGCGGTGATCCGCAGGCTCGAGAGATCGTGGTCCTCGACCTCTAGGCCGTAGCGCATCAGGCTGCGAACGATGGTCGGCGAGACGCCGAGATAAGTCACCCTGTGGTCCGCGATCAGGCGCCAGAACCGGCCGGTGTCCGGATAGTCCGGCGTCCCTTCCGCGATCAGCAGGCTGCCGCCGGCAAAACTCGGAATGCAGGCGCACATGGCGCCGACCATCCAGCCCATGTCGCTGAAGAAGAAGAAGCGATCCGACGGTTTGAAATCCCCGCAGATGATGATGTCGCGGGTGACCATCGACCCTATGAAACTGATATGGGTCCAGACGCACCCCTTCGGTTCGCCGGTGGTGCCCGACGTATAGAGCAGGATTGCCGGATCTTCCGCCTGCATTTCCGCGGTTGCGACGGCCCCGTCCTTGCCGGCGACGACGTCGCTCCACCAGCGGTCGCGTCCCTCGCGCATCGGTGTCTTGATCTCGAGCCCGTCGCGGCCGACGACGATCACATGTTGCACGGTCGGCGAGGCTTCGAGCGCCTCGTCGAGCACCGACTTGAGCGGCGCCGGCACGCCGCGCCGCCAGGTTCCGCTCGCCGTGATCACGGCCCTGGCTTCGCCGTGGTTCAGGCGGGACCGGATCGGGCTGGGGCCGAACCCCGAGAACAGCGGCATCACGATCGCGCCGAGCTTCAGTGCCGCGAAGAAGGCGATGAAAGTCTCCGGCAGATTCGGCATGTAGATCGCGACCACGTCCTGCCGGACAATGCCGAGATCGCGCATTCCCTGCGCCAGCCGCCCAACCTCGCGGTCGAATTCGCCGTAAGTCAGCGAGCGCTGCTGTCGCTTGTCCTCGCCTTCCCAGACCAGGAATGTCCGGTCCCACACCGGGGTTCCCCGATGTTTGTCGATGCAGTTCAGAACAATGTTGGTGGTGCCGCCGGCGCACCAGCGCGCCCAGGGCTGGCCGCGCGACAGATCGAGCATCGCGTCATAGCGGCGATAGAACCTGACATCGCAGAATTTGAAGACTTCCTCCATCAACCATGCGGGATCGGCGTCCGCTTTCGCGGCGAGATCGTCGTAATTCTGCTGGCCGGTGGCGCGAAGGAAGGCGGTCAAAGATCTATGCGCCACCAGATCCGGCGGCGGCGTCCAGATATATTGCGTCGCATCGCTCATGGACTGACTTCGCGTAAAACCTCTTGACGCCGGG
>JBKQQE010000504.1:0-4884 GCA_052326245.1 Xanthobacteraceae bacterium
GGTGACCGCGGTCCAGCGCAGGCCGGCGCCGTTGCGCGCCATCGCCGTGAACACATGCGTGCCGATCGGCTTGTCGGGATTGCGGATCGTGACCGGAACCTCGATGGTCGCATCGAATACCTCGCCCCCGTCCGCCCACGGCTTGTGCGTGTTGCGCCGCACGTAAAGCTTCTGCGTCGCGCGGCTGATATAGACCGAGACCGGCTCGAGCGCGAGCTTCGCCTCGTTCGCCGCCTTGGCGGCGTCAGCCTTCCTGGTCGCGGCCGCCCTGGCCGCGTCCTTGGCGCCGGCGGCGGCGTCGAACTTCGACTTCGCGTCGGCCCTGGCGGCGTCGAGCTGCGTCCCCGCTTCCGCGGCCTTGGCAGCGGCCTTGAGCTTCAGGTCCTCGGCCCGCGCCCTGGCCTCGTCCGTCTTTGCGGCGGCGAGCGCCTTGTCGGCGTAGGCGAGTTCGGCGTCGGCGCGGGTCTTGCGCCATTCCAGCTTGCGCAGCGACGCCGTGAGCGATGCCGTCTCGCGCGACGCCGTCGCCGCGGCCGTCTTCGCCTCGTCGGCCGTCTCGGCGGCCACCGCGGCCTCGCGGGCGAGCGTCTCGGCACGCGCCGGAGCAGCCGCGACGGCCGCCGCGTTCGGCACGAGCAGCGCCGCGTGGGAAAACGCGACCGGGGCTGCGTCGTTCGGCGAGATGATCACCCGCATCCCGATCCGCGTCTTGTCGAACAGCTTCTCCGCGAAGCCGTAGGGCATCCGCACGCAGCCGTGCGAGGCCGCATACCCGGGCAGCGGGCCGCCGTGCAGCGCGATGCCGTTCCAGGTGATGCGCTGCATGTGCGGCATCCAGGCATCGTCATAGAGGCTCGAGTGGTGGTCCTCGTCCCTCTCGAGGACGGCGAAGACGCCGGCTGGGGTCTCGCGTCCCGTGGTGCCGGTTGACACCGGCGCGCGCAGGATCCAGCCGTCGGCGTCATAGAAAGTGACCTGCTGGGTCTTGATCGACACGATCGCCATGATCGGCTCGCCTGCATCGCGCGGCGCCGTCGCCTCGGTGGGGGGTGCGGGGCGCGGCTGTTTCGCCGCGGCGTCGGCGGTCAGCGCCGTCAGCGCGGCGATGGCCGCGAGCGTGACGATGGCAGGAGGCCGCCAACGCCGGATCGCCACGCTGGATTGCGCCATCGCAAATCGATTTGCCATGCCTTGCCCCGGTTGAAATGCCAGTCCGCGCTTGCGTCGATCGCGTACCGGCTCACGACTTTTGGATTAACTGACCCGCCGCCGGCAATCAACGCGGCCAATTCGCTGCTGGGCACGATCGGCACGTCGCCTGTAATATACGACAGCCCGCGCGGGAGGAAGGGTGGCGATCGGCCGACGGGTCGCGGCGTCATCGCCCGGCCGGACGACCGCGGTTGCCGGATCGCCCGCTTGCGCGACACCAGCATGACAATCAGCGAAACGCCACGTTCAGGCTGCGTTCAGTGGCCGTGGTGATGCTGGGCTCGTGGCGTGGGAGGCGAATGTTGGAATCGGACCACTGGCGGAAATCGCGCGACGCGGATACAGCAGCATGGAACCGAAAGCGCCCCTCCGCCGTTGGGTGAGTTGAGCCCCGCTTCTCTCTGTCTTCCGGACCCCCGGCCATCATCCTCATAAAAGGATTCAAATGAAGTCCCTTCGATCATCGGTTTTCGCACTCATGCTGGGCGCAGCGCTGCCCGCGTATCTCATGGTGCCGGCGCACGCGCAGATCGCGGTCGACGTCAGCTTCGACGTTCCGCCCCCGCCGCTTCCCTACTACGACCAGCCGCCGATTCCGGCGGACGGCTACATCTGGGCGCCCGGCTACTGGGCCTGGGATTCGATCGCGCTGGACTATTACTGGGTGCCCGGCACCTGGGTCGAGCCGCCGCAGCCGGAGCTGTTGTGGACCCCGGCGTGGTGGGGCTGGGTCGACGGCCGCTACGGCTTCCATCCCGGCTACTGGGACCGCGAGGTGGGCTTCTACGGCGGCATCGATTACGGCTTCGGCTACACCGGCGAAGGCTACTACGGCGGCCGCTGGGACCACGGCGCGTTCTTCTACAACCGCAGCGTCAACAACTTCGCCAATGCGCGGATCTCCAACGTCTACAACCAGCCGGTCGTGGTCAACAACAACGCCAGCCGCGCCAGCTTCAACGGCGGCAATGGCGGCATCCAGGCGCGGCCGACGGCGCAGCAGGAGGCGTTCGGGCGGCAGCGTCATCTCGAGGCGACGCCGGTGCAGCGCCAGCATGCCGAGGTCGCGAGCAAGGATCGCTCGCTGTTCTCCAAGCAGAACCACGGCGAGCCTGCGGTCGCCGCGACCCCGCGCCCCGGCATGTTCCAGGGTGAAGGCGTCGTGCGGGCGAGCCACACGCCGGTCGCGCCGGCGGGCGAACCCGGCCGCCCCGGCGAGCCGCCGCGCCCCGGTGAGCCGCCGCGCGTGAACGAGATGGGCAAGGAGCCGCCGCCGCGGGTCGAGCAACGCCTGCCCGCGGAAGAGCCGCGCCGCGTGCCGCAGGAAGCGCCGAGGGCCGAACCGCCGCGCGTCGAGCCGAGGCCGGAGGCACGCCCCGAAGCACCGAAGGTGGAGCAACGCATGGCGCCGCCGCCGCGGGTCGAGGAGCGCCGGCCGGAGCCGCCGCCTGCTCCGGCTGCGAGGGAAGCGCCGCCGCGCATGGCGCCGCCACCGCCGCGCCCGCCCGCACCCGCGCCGCGTCCGCCGGCGCGCGAGGAAGAGACGCGTTAGGCACGAAACCGTCCGTCCCGGATCGAGTGATCCGGGACGGACTTCGTTTTGCATCGCCGGATCCGCTTCCCGCGGCGACTGTCTGTCCAGCAGAAAATGCGCTCGATCATGATGCGATTGGATAGAATCGCATCATGATTTCATCTATTTGTTTGAGCATGATCTTTTAGGAAAACCGGTTCCCGCTTTGCGCTAGCGCGGCCGTTCCGGTCCGGATCATGCTCTAAAGCGCCTCACAGCCTTCTTCAGAGGCGTCACATGATTTCGGCATCGAGCGCGTCCAGCACCTCGGCATCGACGGCGGGGTCGAACTTGCGGGCGAAATGCGCGGCGGATTTCCGCAGCTTCGGCAGATCCTCCATGGTCAACCGCTTGGGTCTCGGCCCCTCTGGCGGATACCAGTCGACATAGCGCCAGTTGTAGTTCGACAGCTTTAGGCCCGAGTTGCCCAGGATGGTCTGCACGTACGACTCGTCGGGATATTGCCGAACCCGGTAGTGATCGCCGAGCTCCGGGCGGCTGCGATGCCGGGCGATGAGATATTCCGCCGCCGACCTGCGGCCGCAGAACCAGAATTCACCGGCGTAGCACCGGAAGGTGTCGGTGAACGGCACGAACGGCGCCACCAGCAACGGGTGCCTCACCTTGAGCGTCGCCCCGCCCGGCCACAGCCGAACATGCAGGGCGCAATAGCGGTCGTAGCACGTCTCTTGCCAGGGCCTTTGGTAGCGGTCGTAGATGATCGGTTCATGGCCGATGTGGGCGTCACAGGGACTGGTGGAAAGGTCCCGCAGGATCCGTTCCGCCGGCTTGACCGGATAGTCCGCGCCGCTGAGCAGCACGAAGCCGTCAGGGGCGCGGTCCGAGGCAAACAGGGTCTCGAGCGCCCGCATCGCCGCCTCGACCAGCGAGAATTTTCCCCACGCCGTCTCGGTATGGGGATGGACGACGGTCACGTTGGGCGTCAGCGCTTCGGCGGGCAGCGCGGGGCATTGCGAGAAATCGTGGTGCCAGGCGATCGGCGGAAAGCCGAACATCGCATTCAGCCGCTTCACCAGCCGCGCCGCCTGCTGCGGCCGGTCGTGCGTCAGAAGGACGAAGCCGAGCGAAAAGGCCATTCAGCGCTCCCGGACCCTTGCAGACCCCTCGGCCTCCGGCGCGCGGATCCCCGATGTGAGCCGGTTCGCAAACTCCGAGGCTCCCATGGGGTACCGTAGGGCACGTTGCCGAGTGCAGACGTTACATTGTCGTAACGCCTCGAACCCCCTCCAGATCGCCGCCGACCAATAGGCGTGCCGACACTCGGCGCCACTGAAGGATCGATCATGACACGCGCAATCATCGTCGCTGCATTGTTGTTCGGCGGCGCAACAGGTCCTCTGCTCGTTGCCGACGCCGCGTCTGCCAAGGAACTCGCGCCGACTTCGCCGGGGACGGTTTGGCGCACAGTTGATTCCGGCTCGGAGTTGGTACTCTCGCGGCCGACGTTCTGGAACAGCGCGTGCAGTGCCCGCGGCGTCACGGTGACCGTAACCCAACCCCCGGCAAATGGTACGGTTTCGGTCACGGAAGGATTGAATACGGCTGCCGGAAATCCAAAATTCGGCACTGCCGGACGCTGCGGCGGCATGCAAATCATGGGAAAGCAGGTCGTCTATCGGTCCAGACCTGGCTTCCATGGCAGCGACGTCCTAGTTTACGAATATGTTTCGGATCGGGGAGAGAGAGCTGCGGCAACTGTTATCATCACGGTGCGCTAACATCATTGAGGGCGATATGTCTCTTCCCAGCACATTTGAGACATGCCGACCGCCTCCGTCGATGTCCGCTCCCGGGGGTAGACCGGAAATGATCGCTGCCCGGTCAAAACGACGCGATTGACCCATAGCTGCCACTTGCAATTCAAGACCGATTGGTCTATATATTAGCCATGACGGACCAAACCCTAACTCAGTTGCCGCGTGGCCGGCCCCGTGGTTTCGACACGGAAGCCGCAGTCGAACGTGCGATGGGTGTGTTTTGGTCGCGCGGCTATCACGCCACGGCCCTCCCGGACCTGCTTCGAGCGACGAACCTTTCGCGTGGCAGCCTTTATGCCGCTTTCGGTGACAAGCACGCAC
>JBKQQE010000505.1:0-4517 GCA_052326245.1 Xanthobacteraceae bacterium
TTCTTGCTGCCCAGTTCGACTAACGTGAGTCAACGCGGGTTTTGTTCGGGTCGGGGCACCGCGGAATGAGACCGTATCGGCGCGTCCTCCTGGCCGTCCTGGCGCTGGCCATCGCAGCGGCCGTCGTCGCCGCGGTTGCGTTGCGCCGTCCGTCGGTGCTTGCTCTTCTGGTCTGGCGCCAGGCGATCGCGCGATTCACCCATCCGATCGACGCCGCCCTGTTCGACGGCAAGGCGCTCAGGGTGGTGCTGTGCGGCACCTCCTCGCCGATGCCGGATCCGCGTCGCGCCGAGAGTTGCGCCGTCGTGATCGCCGGCGACAGCGCCTATGTGGTCGATACCGGCCCGGAGTCATGGAAGACACTGGCGCTGATGGGCCTGCCGGCCTACTTCAGCGAAGAGCTGATGGCTGCGAATTTCGAGCTGAGCCTGCTGCCGAGGCCGTTCACCGCGGCGATGATGGCGAGCGAAATTCCGGCGGCGATCAGGCCGTATTCGATGGCCGTCGCGCCCCTGTCGTCGGCGAGAAATCTGCGAAGCGTTTCCATACCGGAAAGCTACAATTGGAGTCTAAACCGCTACTGAATTCGATTGAATAAACTCGGGGGTATCTGAGCTAAATTTGCGCCGCGAAGGTTGCAAACCGGAAACCAGCCCATTGCCGCTGCGGTTGCTCGCCGCCGCGGGCGACCATGTGATGTCGGTGAGAGACGATGATGCAGGAGGGAGCACGGCGAACGGCGGGCCGATTGCCGCAGACGCGCCGCGTCACCCGCGGGCTTCGACCCGCAGGTTCGCGCTCTTTGCGATGACGGCGCGCCTTACGCGCTGAGGTCGACGATGCGGCCGGTGCCGGGCGCGGTGGCCGCGGGCTGGGTCGGCTGGCGTGCGGGGCTTGTCGAACTGCCGCTGCTGACGTCGCTGTCCTGGTCGGTCGGCTGCGGCTGCGCCGAGGCCTGAACCTGCGGCGTTGACGAGGGTTGGGTTACGCCGCTCACGCTCGAAATCGACATCGGAGCTCTCGCTGTTGCATTGCCTCCACTGAGACACGCGCCGATGAATTGTTCCTCAATCCGATCGGTCAAATGCCGGCCTATCGCCGACAAAGCCGCCGCTAGGCGCAGGTCCGCGCGCGCGCGCGTGCAACAGGGTTAAGCGCGTGCCAATTCAACGCCGACAATTAGACCTTTGCGCTGCGGGCAGCGAAGATCAGCTCTTGCCGTAGGACACGCCCATGCCGGCGCGCACGTCGGCCTGGATGCCGTAGGGAGCGATCGGATAGCGCAGGCCGTTTCTGGCAAGCTGCGCCATGCCCTTGATGGCCTTGGCGAGGTCGGCGGGCTTCAGCGCCATCAGCATCTCCTCGTCGGGCACGCCGCCGTAGCGGCGCTCCGCATAGCAGGGCAGCGACAGGCTCGGCTCGCCGGTCTTGAGCGCGCGGCCCCAGGAGTCGGCGCAGGCGGTCTCGCCGACCACGCCCCACTCGAACTTGCGATAGCCGGAATATTGCAGGCCGTTGATCAGGATGATCATCTGCCCCGGCGTGGCATAGACCAGACAGATGTCCGGATCCTTGAGCCGGCCGCTCGCCAGCGGCGAGACCACCAGCGCCTCGTAGCGGCCGAACGGCACCACGTCGAGCGCCTGCTGGCGCTTGCGCGCGTCGTCGGCACTTTCATGCCAGACCCCCACATAGGGCGCGCCCGAAAGCCAGGTCTCGTCCTGCGGCGCCAGCCCGATCACCGCGCGGCACTGCGCGCCGACCAGGTCGGCGGCGGTGATGCCGACGGTCCAGCCGAGCCGCGAGGCCATGCTGACGATCTGGTCGGTGGTGTGCACGGCGCTCGGCCGCCGCAATTTCGGAATCGCCATCATGTCGTCGGCGCGCGCGAACAGCTTCATGCCGATCACGGTGGTCCTGAGCCGCAGCAGCGCGTTCAGCTCCGCCACCATGGCGCCAGGATCCTGGCCGGTCGTGTCCTGCGTCGTTTCGCCGAGCGCCATCGCTGTTCACCCTTGTTCTCGATCGTTGTTGTCTGATCGTTGTCGTCGGGCGGCGAGGGTAGGAACGGCGGCGGGGGCGGTCAAGCGCGGCGCTTCGCCGATGGTCACGGTCGGGCGCGCACCAGCTCCGTGGCCCGCGCCGCCGCGGCGGCGAGCCGCGTGCGCTCGCTGTCCGGCCGCAGCAGCGCCAGGCCGGCGAGGCCGGAGGCGATCAGCACCACGCCGTTGATGATGAAGCCCGTCAGATAGCCGTCCAGCATCGACCCCGCGTGCTGCACCACTTTGCCCATCACTTGCGGCGCGACGATGCCGGCGAGCGTGAACAGCGCGCCGTAGATCGACATCACCGCGCCGCGCTGCGCGGCCGGCGTGAACTCGCCGATCATCGGCGGGCAGACCACGTAGATCGAGCCGCAGATGCCCGATCCCAGCACCAGCGCGGCGATCTGCCAGGCGGTGCCGGGGATCAGCGGCACCACCATCATGATCGCGCCGCCGACTACCAGCGGCGCCGCGCCGAGCACGCCGCGCGCGAAGCGCGTCGGAACGCCGCGGGCCATCAGCCGTTCCGACAGCCAGCCGGTGGTGAACACCGCCACCGCGCCCATCAGCCAGGGCAGGATTGAGATCCAGCCGGCATCGCGCTGGGCGATGCCGAGCCCCTGGACGATGAAGGGGGTGAACCAGGTCAGCCCCAGCGACAGCGCCCAATAGGCTCCGAAGGTCGACAGGCAGCAGCCGATGAAGGTGGGCGTGGTCAGAATCCGGGCATAGGGCAGGCGCTCGGCGAGGACGGCGGCCGCCGGCGCCGGCGCATCGAGCGGACCTTCGCGGCCGAGCGCGAACCAGGCCAGCGCCCAGATCAGGCCGACGACGCCGAGCACGCCGAAGGCCTGGTGCCAGGAGTAGTTGACGATCACCCAGTTCAGCGCCGGCACCGCGATGACGACGCCGAAGGCCGAGCCCTGCGACAACAGCGCGGTCGGCAGCGCCCGCTTCTCGTCGGGAAACCATTTGTAGATGGCGTGCAGCGCCACCGAGAACGCGGGGCCTTCGCCGGCGCCGAGGATGACGCGGCAGATCAGCAGCGTGTTGAAGGAGACCGTGCCCACCATGGGAAACTGCACCAGTGCCCACAGCGTCGCCAGCGCCAGGATCACGAGGCGGGTATCGACCCGGTTGATGAGGAAGCCGACCACGATCGCGGCGGTCGAGTACAACAGGAAGAAGGCGGCGCCGAGCTGCCCGAACTGCTCGGGCGTGAGCTTCAGGTCGGTCATGATCGGCACGCCGGCCAGCCCGACCACGATCTTGTCGGCGAAGTTCACCAGCATGTAGAGCAGCAGCAACGTCGCGATCTTCCAGGCGCCTTTCGGCGTGGTCGGCGCGGCGGCTGGCTGACTCATCGGTGTTTCCTCCCGTGCGATGCCGGCGCCGGGGGATATCGTCCGACGCCGCGTCCGTGTGTTTCGCCATGCTACGGGGCGGCCGCACCGCCGCGCAAATGATTTCCTGCGGCGGCCGCGGGGCGGCGCGCCGTGGACGCGGCATCGGCGCGACCGCGGCGGCATTTTGTTGCGCTGCGCTACCCGCCGCTGTCCCTGCGATCGACGTCGATGCTCGTGCTTGCGCGTCCGGACGGTGTGCGTCGGGATTGTCGAGCGGGGTGGTGGCGGCCGCGACCGGGCTCGGGTCCACGGCCGCCGCGCGGGCTGCAGCGAGGATCAATCGCGCACACGCAGTTCACCCGATGATCGCGCGGGTGTTCCGAAGGGATGGCGTCGCGCCGATCCGGTTCCGCAGCGCGGCCCGGGTTCGCGCCACAATTCAACGAAACTTTGGTGCTCTCGTTCCGGCTGCGGAGAGCTTCAACGCTCCGCATTGCCGGGGAACCAGTGGCGTGGTTCGAAGTTTCGCTTGCGCCGGCGAAGCAGTGCACCGCGCCCAACCGAGGAGAACCGCATGCGACGGGCCTTCACGACGATCGGCGTCATGGTGACGCTTGGCGTTCTGGTCCCGGCAACTGACGCCGCGGCCGACGACAATCGCGGAACGTGGTCGCAGCAGATGGCCTGCACGCCGGACGTGCTTCGGCTGTGCGGCAGCCAGATTCCCGATGCCGACCGCATCGTCAGCTGCCTGCGGCAGAACACCGACCTGCTCAGCCGCAACTGCCGCGCGGTGTTCGAGGCCAATGCCAGCATGTCGAGCTCGCCGCAAGGGTCGCTGGCGCCGACGCCGCCCAATGGCGCGCCGGGCAACCGCCCGCCGTACTGAGCGGCGTGACGGCGGCACCCTGGCGCGGCAGTAGGGCTTGCTGCGACAGCCCTACGGTGCTGTCGGCCCGCTGCGCTGCGTCCATTTCTCCTATGGGCGCCGCGGCGACGACCGTGCGATCCAGATCACCGCTGTGGGGTGCGTGTGCGTCGCAACGACGGTAATTGAGCGGTGCCGGCACAGGTTGAGCTAAAGGATTTGTTCAGCACAATGTTGCATCATTATCAAATGATCAAT
>JBKQQE010000506.1:0-3335 GCA_052326245.1 Xanthobacteraceae bacterium
ATGTGGAACGTGCGCATGGTGAGCTGCGTACCGGGCTCGCCGATCGACTGCGCCGCAATGACGCCGACCGCCTCGCCGTGGTTGACCGGGGTGCCGCGGGCGAGATCGCGCCCGTAGCACTTGCCGCAGATGCCGTTGACCAGCTCGCAGGTCAGCGCGGAGCGGATCTTGACCTCCTGGATGCCGGCCTGGGTGATGGCCTCGACGTGGCTTTCTTCCATCAGCACGCCGCGCTTGACCAGCACCTTGTTGCTGCCCGGATCGCGGATGTCCTCGCCCGCGGTGCGGCCGAGGATGCGCGACGACAGCGACGCCACCACGGTGCCGGCGTCGATGATCGCCCGCATCTTGATGCCCTGCTTGGTGCCGCAGTCGTCCGCGGTGATGATGCAGTCCTGCGCCACGTCGACCAGACGACGCGTCAGGTAGCCCGAGTTCGCGGTCTTCAACGCGGTATCGGCCAGTCCCTTGCGGGCGCCGTGGGTCGAGTTGAAGTATTCGAGAACCGACAGGCCTTCCTTGAAGTTCGAGATGATCGGGGTCTCGATGATCTCGCCCGACGGCTTCGCCATCAGGCCGCGCATGCCGGCGAGCTGACGCATCTGCGCCGGCGAACCGCGCGCGCCCGAATGCGCCATCATGTAGATCGAGTTGATCTGGGCCGACTCGCCGGTCTTCGGATCCTTCTTGACCGAGGAGATCTCCTTCATCATCTGCTCGGCGATCTTTTCGGTCGCCTTCGACCAAGCGTCGACCACCTTGTTGTACTTCTCGCCCTGGGTGATCAGGCCGTCATTGTACTGCTGCTCGAATTCCTTGGCCATCGAGCGGGTGTCGTCGACGATCTTCCACTTGCCGTGCGGCACCACCATGTCGTCCTTGCCGAACGAGATGCCCGCCTTGAAGGCGTTGTAGAAGCCCAGCGCCATGATGCGGTCGCAGAAGATCACGGTCTCCTTCTGGCCGCAGTGGCGATAGACCTGATCGATCACGCCGGAGATCTCGCGCTTGGTCATCAGCTTGTTGATGACCTCGAACGGCATCTTCGTCGACTTCGGCAGCACCTGGCCGAGCAGCACGCGGCCCGGCGTGGTTTCGACCCAGCGCTTGACCATCTTGCCGTTCTCGTCGAGGCCTTCCCAGCGATACCGGATCTTGGTGTGGAGGTGGATCACCTTCGAGAACAGCGCGTGCTCGAGTTCGGACATTTCGCCGAACGCCTTGCCCTCGCCCGGCAGCCCCTCGCGCAGCAGCGAGAGATAGTACAGGCCGAGCACGATGTCCTGCGACGGCACGATGATCGGCTGGCCGTTGGCGGGGTGCAGGATGTTGTTGGTCGACATCATCAGCACGCGCGCTTCCAGCTGCGCCTCGAGCGACAGCGGGACGTGCACGGCCATCTGGTCGCCGTCGAAGTCGGCGTTGAACGCCGAGCAGACCAGCGGATGCAGCTGGATCGCCTTGCCCTCGATCAGCACCGGCTCGAACGCCTGGATGCCCAGGCGATGCAGCGTCGGCGCGCGGTTGAGCAGCACGGGATGCTCGCGGATGACTTCGTCCAGGATATCCCAGACCTCCGGACGCTCCTTTTCGACCAGCTTCTTGGCCTGCTTGACCGTGGTCGAGAGACCCTTGGCGTCGAGCCGTGAGTAGATGAACGGCTTGAACAGTTCGAGCGCCATCTTCTTCGGCAAACCGCACTGGTGCAGGCGCAGTTCGGGACCCACCACGATGACCGAGCGGCCCGAATAGTCGACGCGCTTGCCGAGCAGGTTCTGACGGAAGCGGCCCTGCTTGCCTTTCAGCATGTCGGCGAGCGACTTCAGCGGCCGCTTGTTGGCGCCGGTGATGACGCGGCCGCGGCGGCCGTTGTCGAACAGCGCGTCGACGGCCTCCTGCAGCATGCGCTTTTCGTTGCGGATGATGATGTCCGGCGCGCGCAGCTCCATCAGCCGCTTCAGGCGGTTGTTGCGGTTGATAACGCGGCGGTAGAGGTCGTTGAGGTCCGACGTCGCGAAGCGGCCGCCGTCGAGCGGCACCAGCGGACGCAGGTCCGGCGGGATCACCGGGATCACCGTCAGGATCATCCATTCCGGCTTGTTGCCGGAATTGCGGAACGCCTCGACGATCTTCAGCCGCTTGGCGTATTTCTTGTGCTTGATGTCGGATTCGGTCTCGGTCATCTCGACGCGCAGCTGCGCCTCGAGCTTCTCGAGATCGAGCCCCTTCAAAAGCTCGCGGATCGCCTCGGCGCCGATCATCGCGGTGAAGGAATCCTGGCCGTATTCGTCCTGGGCCCGGAGATATTCCTCTTCCGACAGCAGCTGGCGCTCCTTGAGCGCGGTCAGGCCCGGCTCGAGCACGACGTAATATTCGAAATACAGGATGCGCTCGAGATCCTTGAGCGTCATGTCGAGCAGCAGACCGATGCGGCTCGGCAGCGACTTCAGGAACCAGATATGGGCGACCGGCGCGGCGAGCTCGATGTGGCCCATGCGCTCGCGCCGAACGCGCGACAACGTCACCTCGACCGAGCACTTCTCGCAGATGATGCCCTTGTACTTCATGCGCTTGTACTTGCCGCACAAGCACTCGTAATCCTTGATCGGCCCGAAGATGCGGGCGCAGAACAGGCCGTCGCGCTCCGGCTTGAAGGTGCGGTAGTTGATCGTCTCCGGCTTCTTGATCTCGCCGTAGGACCACGACAGAATCTTCTCCGGCGACGCGATCGAGATCCGGATCTGGTCGAAGACCTGGGCCGGCGTCGTCGGATTGAAGAGGTTCATAAGCTCTTGGTTCATCGTGTTCTCCTTGCCTGCAGGCGACAGCCGATGCCTGCCGCAGAATTCCAAATAGGTCCGCTCCGTCACCTCGCGGCGTGAGACGCGGCGCTCACCGAAAACGCAGACCGGCCAGCGGACTGCGGCGCCACGCTCCTCGCCCGAGGAGCCCGCCCGGCGACACCCGCGTGCGGGCCCGCCACGACGGCTACAGCGGGGCCCGTCCGCGGGCCCCGCCTTGTTTTACTCCGCCGCCTCGGCGGTGGTGCCGCCCGGGCCGATCTTCGAGTTGTGCAGATCGACGTTGAGGCCGAGCGAGCGCATTTCCTTGACCAGCACGTTGAAGGATTCCGGAATACCAGCCTCGAACGTGTCGTCGCCGCGCACGATCGCCTCGTAGACCTTGGTGCGGCCGGCGACGTCGTCCGACTTCACCGTCAGCATCTCCTGCAGCGTGTAGGCGGCGCCGTAGGCTTCGAGCGCCCAGACCTCCATTTCGCCGAAGCGCTGGCCGCCGAACTGCGCCTTGCCGCCCAGCGGCTGCTGGGTGACGAG
>JBKQQE010000507.1:0-3884 GCA_052326245.1 Xanthobacteraceae bacterium
GCCAACGAACTCGCCGAACGGCTGTGCGGCGATGCGATCTATGCCAACATGGTCATGCTCGGCGCGGCCTGGCAGCGCGGCCTCGTGCCGGTGTCGCTGGCGGCGCTGATGCGCTCGATCACGCTCAACGCGGTCGCGGTCGATGCCAACAGGGCGGCGTTCGCGATCGGGCGCCTCGCCGCGGCGGATCCCGCCGCGGTGGCGCCGGCGCGCGAGGAGACAGAATCGGAAACGCTCGACCAGCTGATCGCGCGGCGCGCCGCATTCCTCGCCGACTACCAGGACGAAAACTGGGCGCAGCGCTACCGCACGCGGGTCGGCAAGGTCCGCGCCGCGGAACAGCCGCTCGGCTCCGAGGCGCTGACGGCCGCGGTGGCGCGCGCACTGTTCAAGCTGATGGCCTACAAGGACGAGTACGAGGTCGCCCGCCTCCACGTGGAGAGCGATTTCATCGCCCGGCTGAAGCGGGATTTCGCCGGCGACTTCACAATTGCCTATCACCTGGCGCCGCCGCTGTTGCCGACCGGCCGCGACGCCCGCGGCCGGCCGCGCAAGATCCGGCTCGGCGCGTGGATGCAGTTGCCATTTCGCATGCTCGCCCGCCTGCGCGGGCTGCGCGGCACGCCGTTGGATCCGTTCGGCTATAGCGACGAGCGCCGCCGCGAGCGCGGCCTGATCGCCTGGTACGAGGGCCTGATCGAAATCATGATGCGCGCGCTGCCGCGGCACGGCGTCGCGCCGCTGATGCCGATCGCCACTGCGGCGATGGAGATCCGCGGCTACGGCCCGGTCAAGCTCAAGGCGATGGCCGAGGTTCGCGCCCGGGTCGATGCGCTGGTGGACGGCCTCGTTTGACTTGCCCAAAGCCCCGTGGTCACACTTGGCCGACCCAGTCCACGCCATGGCAAGCGCGAAGCCTTCCGAACCGTTTGGCGGGACGTGGTCGTGCCCGGGAAGGTCGGACTTTGCTTTCCAAGACGCCACGGTTCTCCGAGACGCTGCACCGCCTCAGCGGCGCACCGCTGCTGCCGCTTCGCCGGCTGCGGCCCGTGCTGATGGCGATCCTGGCGCGGTTCGCCCCACGGCTCTATCGCCGGCTCTGGCTCGCCCGAAGGCTCACGACGTATTGCCACCACCCTCTGGCGATTCGCTCCCTGACCGTCACCGCCGCGCTGCGTCGGGACGATGGGGCGGGACGCCACATCGTGGCGATAGGCCGCGAACGCAACCGCATCACCATCCGCTGCGACGGATCGATGCTGCTGGAGCGCCCGAACGAGATCCTTCATCGCCTGTACGGCGTGCTGACGATCGTCGCCCGGATGCCGTCGCAGCGCTTTCAACTGGTCGCGGACATCTCCGATGGCGAGGAAAGCGGCCCGGGGCTGATCAGCTTCTGCAGCCGCGATCCGCGCGCGGTCCTGGTCCCCGACCATGGATTTGTCCGCACCCGCGGCTACGGAGACCTCCGCCGCGTCGCCCGCGCCAATGCCGGCGCATGGATGGCGCGTAGCGACCGGATCGTCTGGCGCGGCTCGACCACCGGCGTAGGGATCATCTCCAAGGACGATCTCTCCGCGGACGATCCCGAGCTGCGCCCGCGCATCCGGCTCTGCCTCGCCTTGAAGGACATGCCCGGCACCGATGCCAGGCTGAGCGGCCTCTTTCGACCGGCCGACCGGGACCGGCTCTCCAGGGCCGGCATTGTCGGCGAGTACATCTCCCCGATCGCGTGGAACGGCCTCAAGTTCGCCATCGACATCGACGGCCACAGCAATGCGTGGTCGAACTTCCTGACCCGGCTGATCATGGGCTGCTGCGTGCTGAAGGTGGCTTCGCCGCTCGGCTACCGGCAATGGTACTACGGCGAGATCGAACCGTGGACGCACTACGTGCCGGTGCAGGCCGATCTCTCCGACCTTGGGGCCCGCATCGCCTGGTGCCGCGCCAATCTCGACGAATGCGAGCGGATCGCCGCCCGGGGGCAGCAATTTGCCATGGCGCGCGACTTCGACAGCGAAATCGCCGCGGCCATCCGCCGGGTCTCCGAGGCAGTGGCGAGTGGAAGCCTGCGCACGCGCATTGCCTGAATCGCGAGGCCCGTCCGGCGGCACGGCGAACCGCCCTTCACCCAACCTGGCAGTTGTGCGATCCTGCGCCGATGTCCCGGACCGACCCCACCATCGAAAGCAAGGCACGGCAGACGATCCGGGAGTTTCTCGATCGCAAGCGACGGGGCGCCGGCGGCAACAGGGTCTATCTCGTCTCCTACCCGCGCTCCGGCAACACCCTGGCGCGGGAATATCTTGCGATCCTCCAGGGCCGCCCCCAGCTGAGCGTCTATGACGGCGATGTGGTGAACTTGACGGACGTTGCCCTGACGCAGGCCCTGGATCACGTGGACATCGTCAAGAGCCACCAGATGCCGCCGGACGACGGCCCGATGATCTATCTCGTCCGCGACGGACGCAACGCGACGCTGTCGTTTCTCTACATGGCGTTCCTGTTCGGCGGTCACCGGTTTTCCAGGCTGAACGAGGTTTACGACGGCATTCGACACCTCGACGAGGCCGAGGGCTGTTGGGCCGATCACGTCGCCCAGGCGCTGCGGCTGAGCGAGAGTCGCCAGACCCTGTTCGTGCGGCACGAGGACCTGGTGCGCGATCCGGCCGCGACGCTGGCGCGGATGGCGCGGTTCATGGCCGCGGAGATTTCCGGCGAAACCCTCGGCGAATGCGTCAGGCGGCGGGCCGCGTCCAGCACCTATACCGCGAATCCCAACAACGGTTACCTCTACGAACCGGAGCAGGGTTCGATCTACGATGTTCTGAAGCGGCACCGGAGCGGCGACTACTGGCGTCACATTTTCGACGGCCGCAGCAAGCGATATTTCCACGAGCGCGGCGGCACCCAGTGGCTGCGGCGGTTCGGCTACGAAAGCGCGGCCGACTGGTGGAAGCAATGAGCTTGGCCGCGCCGGTCCGCGGATAAAACCCGCCTCGTGGATTGACTTGGGTCAAGACTGTCCTGCTTCAAGAACGTAAGCAGGCCGCGGGTAGCAAAATGTCCCAATTCCCGATGCGAGGCGCGGGAGGATGACATGCGGAAAATATTGATCGCGCTCTATACCCTGATCGCCATATCATATGGCGGTCTGTGCTTGTATTTGTACCTCGCTCAGCGCTCGCTGGTATTTCCAAAACTGGCGGATCATGTCAGCGCCAGGGATGCAGGCTTTCCCGAGGCCCAGGAAGTCACGTTGACCACGTCCGATGGCGAACATTTGCTGGCGTGGTATGTGCCGCCCAAACCCGGCAAGGACCTCTTCATCTATTTCCATGGCAACGGCGACACCCTGAACTGGCGCGTCGATCGTGACCGGGCTCTTGTTGGCGATGGCGATGGATTGCTTGCGATATCCTATCGAGGATACGAGGGCTCGACGGGCAGCCCCTCGGAGGAAGGACTGCATCTCGACGCCGACGCCGCCTACGAGTTCGCGACAAAGCAGGCTTCACCGGATCACATTGTCGTTTGGGGCCATTCCCTCGGCACCGGCGTTGCAGTCAAGCTGGCCAGTGAAAGGAACATCAGGGCTTTGATTCTTGAAGCCCCGTATACTTCGATTCTCGAGGTCGCCTCGAAGCAGTTCCCGATGCTGCCGTTGTCGTTTCTCCTGAAGGATACGTTCCATTCGGATGAGAGGATTGGCCAGGTCAAGGCACCGGTGCTGATCATGCATGGCGATCAGGACGAGACGATTCCGATTTCCTTTGGGCAGGCTCTTTATTATCTCATTCGAAATTCGACCAAGAAGTTTGTCGTGTTCCATGGCAAAGGCCATATCGATTTTGACGACCAAAGAGTTCTGGCAACCGTCCACG
>JBKQQE010000508.1:0-5858 GCA_052326245.1 Xanthobacteraceae bacterium
GGCCTGAGGCCGCCGGCAAGATGCGCCGGCGCGCCGGCCGGACGCGAGACCGTCATTCGCGGTCGGCCGACGAATCGGATATAGCGCACCCGCGGCTATCGCGCGCGACGGCCCCGATTTGATCGCCAAAATTGCAAATTCACCTTTTAAGGTTGGGATCAGCGACCCGTGCAGATGCAAAGGTCCCACGTCAGCATTGTCCGCTCGATCAGGCAGGTCAGTCTGGCCCGCGACTGGATTCGGGCTCGCGGCGCCAAGACCCTGCCGAGCATCACCTCGTTCGAGCCGAATGAGCGCGCCGGTGATGCGCTGGATCTGTCGATATTCAGGGTCGCGGCCGAGGCCGGCAGCGCGGTGTATGTCTGCCTGAAGGCCGGCGATCGCGTCCGTGCGATCCATGGCGAGGCCATGACCGATCGCGCGCTGCACGAGTGCCTGCCCGCGCCGATGGCGGAGGCGGCGACGCCGATCTGGAACGCCTGCGTGGCGCTGCGGCTGCCGGTCTACTCGATCATTCCGGTGATCGATCCGGAGGGGCGGCCGGTCACCATCGAGCAGATCTTTCTGCCCTACAGCCGCGGCGATACCGAGCCGGACTTCATCGTCACCTCGCTGCATGCCTGGAGCACCGAAGGCCGCTTCGTCTCGGACGGGCTGCTGCGGACCCAGGATCGCGTGCCGGCGCATTGGGCGGTGGTGCTCGATCCGGAGATCCGGCAGATGCCGAAAGACGGCCAGGCCGCGGGCGCGGTGGCCGCGGTCGAGGACGTATCCTGGGCGGACAACGCGTAAGAGTTCCACGCGGGCAGCCGCCGCCCTGCGGGCCTCGCGCGCGCGTCGGACAGTCATCGAAACGTCATTGTCGAACCGACCGCGTGGGCCGCACGCGCGGACACCCTCGTTTGGGGAACTGATTCGTCGCGGTGATGTCCTTGACGCAGTGCACCAACATGCGCGTGCGGCCGGTGTCACAGAATGGTGCGGACGCTCGCTCTATTTGTCTGTAACTTGCGCGCGGACAGAAATGGATTGGAAAGGGATCGGGTCGTTATGGGAACACTGATGCTGCCGTTCACGCCGCGCTTCATCGTCCTCACGCTGTGTTCGGTCGTGACGGTGCTGCTGTTCGGAATCGGGATCATCGATCACAAGGCCTTCGGGCTCGTCAGCTTTCCGCTCGTCGTGTTCGGCGCGCTGACGCTGCTCGGCCTGCGCGACCTGATGCAGAAACGGCACGCGGTGCTGCGCAACTACCCGATCTCGGCGCATCTGCGCTTCCTGCTGGAAGAGATCCGGCCAGAGATGCGGCAGTACTTCTTCGAGAGCGAGAAGGACGGCAAGCCGTTCAGCCGCGACACCCGCGCCCTGGTCTATCAGCGCGCCAAGATGGACCTGGACAAGCGACCGTTCGGCACCCAGGAGGAGGTCTACCAGGAAGGCTACGAATGGATGCATCATTCGGTCGCGCCGAAACCGGTGGCTTCCGAAAAGTTCCGCCTGACCATCGGCGGGCCCCAGTGCACCAGGCCGTACTCGGCGTCGATCTTCAACGTCTCCGCGATGAGCTTCGGCGCGCTCAGCCCGAACGCCGTGCGCGCGCTCAACGGCGCCGCCAAGAAGGGCGATTTCGCCCAGGATACCGGCGAGGGCGGCGTCAGTCCCTATCACCGGGAAATGGGCGGCGATATCATCTGGGAAGTCGGCTCCGGCTATTTCGGCTGCCGCACCCCGGACTCCAATTTCGATCCCGACAAATTCGCCGCGCTCGCCGGCATCGATCAGATCAAGATGGTCGAACTGAAGATCAGCCAGGGTGCCAAGCCGGGCCACGGCGGCGTGCTACCCGCCGCCAAGGTCTCGCCGGAGATCGCCGCCATCCGCGGCGTGCCGCTCGGCGCCGACTGCATCTCGCCGGCCTACCACAAGGCGTTTTCGACCCCGATCGGCCTGATGCAGTTCATCGGCGAGATGCGCCGGCTGTCCGGCGGCAAGCCGGCGGGGTTCAAGCTCTGCATCGGCCATCCGTGGGAATTCCTGTCGATCTGCAAGGCGATGGTGGAGACCGGCATCTATCCCGATTTCATCGTGGTCGACGGCAACGAAGGCGGCACCGGCGCCGCCCCGCTCGAGTTCATGGATCATATCGGCATGCCGATGCGGGAGGGCGTCAATTTTGTCCACAACGCGCTGGTCGGCATCAACGCGCGCGATCGCATCCGCATCGGCGCCTCGGGCAAGATCGCCACCGCCTTCGACATCGCGCGCGCCATGGCGCTGGGAGCCGACTGGTGCAACGCGGCGCGCGCCTTCATGTTCTCGCTCGGCTGCATCCAGTCGCTGAGCTGCCACACCGATCGCTGCCCCACCGGCGTCACCACACAGGACCCGACCCGGGCTCGTGCGCTGGTGGTCCCGGACAAACTGACGCGCGCCTGCAACTTCCATCACGCGACGCTGCACGCGCTGGCGGAACTGACCGCGGCCGGCGGCTTCTCCCACCCCAGCGAGATGAAGCCGGCGCATTTCTCGCGCCGGGTCTCCGGCGTCGAGGTGATGTCGTTCAACCGCCTCTATCCGTCGCTGCGCGCCGGCGAACTGCTGGAAGGCACCGGCGACGCGCGCTTCCGCGACGCCTGGGCGATGGCGCGGCCGGATTCATTCTCGGCGGTGGTGGCGTGAGGGGGGCGGCGAATCCTGGACATCTTCAAGGCCAATGACCCATTCATCCGTCATGCCCGGCCTTGTGCCGGGCATCCACGTCTTTACAGCGTCTCAATAAGAAAGACGTGGATGGCCGGGACAAGCCCGGCCATGACGAATCAACTCAGGCAGAAATTGTCTTAGCTCTCGACCAGCGGCGTGTTGTGCAGCGCTTCGAGGTCGAAGCGATCGACATCGGCGAGCAGCTCGCAGAATGCGCGGGAGCCATGGTCGATCAGGCGGATGCCCTTGTCGGCGGAGGCTTCCCGCGCGTCCCCGGCCGCGCCGCAGGGATTGAGGTCCTGGGCCTGCCAGGCGAACGGCGCCGGCCGCTGCGTCGACAGCCAGCGAAAATTCTGTTCGAGCGCGAGACTCGCCGGCGGGAAATTCGCGATCCGCGCGGTGCGGACCTGCTCCGGCCAGGCCGCCAGCATGATCGAGGTTTCGATCGCGCCGCCGTGCACGCCGTGACGAATCTCGGCGTCGCTGAACAGCCCGGGCGGCTGCCCGAAGCGGTGCCAGTTGGTCGCCACCGCCAGCATGCCGTGGCGGGCGCGCAGATGCTGGGCGACCAGCGTCATCACCGCGCCGTTGCCGCCATGGCTGGTGACCATGACGATCTTCTTCAGCCCGGCCCTGGCGGCGCCCGCGCCGATGTCGATCCAGGCCTTCAACGCCGCTTCGGCCGACAGCGACTGGGTGCCCGGAAAGTCGAGGTGTTCGGTCGACAGCCCCACCGCCTGCACCGGCATGAAGGTGGCGGCGATGTTGCCCGGCAACAGCTCGCGGACCCGCGCGAGGTAGGCCTCGGCGATCAGGGTGTCGGTCTGAAACGGCAAATGCGGCCCGTGCTGCTCGGTCGCGGCCAGCGGCAGCACCGCGATCCAGCGCGCCCGCGCGCCCGGCGCGGTCTCGCTCCAGCGGATGGCGCTCCAGTCGCGTGGCGGGCTGCTGGCGGACGCCTGGACGGTTTCGGGCATTTCTTTACACGCGGTTGCGGGTTAGCTTGCGGGTCAGTTGCGGGCAGGAGTGCGACGCCACGCTCGCCGCTTCTACCAGAATAAGGCCAGGGAACGGAGTCCATTGATGAGCGTGTCGGTTCGCACCAGCATCAGGGGGCGATGGCTGGTGGCCCTCGTGGCGACGGCCCTGGCGGCATTCGCCCTCGGCCCGGGCCCCGCGCCCGCCCAGGACAAGCTTGGAGACAAGCTCGGAGATAAGCCCGGCGACAAGCCCGCCAAGGCCCAACCGGACAAGCTGGATAAAGTGTCGTTCGGGACCAACTGGATTGCCGAGGCCGAGCATGGCGGGTTTTTCCAGGCGCTCGCCGACGGCACCTATGCCCGCTACGGTCTCGACGTCACCATCGTTCCGGGCGGTCCGAACATCAACAACCGCATCCTGCTGGCGTCCGGCAAGCTCGACTTCTTCATGAGCGCGAACCTGCTGCAGTCGTTCGACGCCGTGGCCAACAAGGTGCCGGTGGTGGCGGTGGCCGCCATGTTCCAGAAGGACCCGCAGGTGCTGCTGGCGCACCCCGAATCCAGGGTGACCAAGCTCGAGGATCTGAAGGGCCTGACCCTGTTCGTCTCCAAGGAGGGCATGGCGACCTATTTTCAGTGGCTCAAGTCCGAATACGGCTTCAGCTCCGCCAACGTGAAGCCCTACACCTTCAACGCGCAGCCGTTCCTCGCCGATCCGAAGAGCGCCATGCAGGGCTACGTGACGTCGGAGCCGTACGCCGTCGAGAAGCTGATCGGCATCAAGCCGACCGTGATCCTGCTCGCCGATCACGGCTTCAATTCCTATTCGACGCTGATCGAGACGCGGCGCGACCTCATCGAGGGCAAGCCGGATCTGGTGCAGCGCTTCGTCGACGCCTCGGTGATCGGCTGGTACACTTACCTCTACGGCGACAACGGGCCCGGCAATGCCCTCATCAAGAAGCTCAATCCCGAAATGACCGACGAGCTCCTGGCCTACTCCGTCGCCAAGATGAAGGAGTACGGCATCATCGATTCCGGCGACGCCCTGACCGACGGCATCGGGGCAATGAATGATGCGCGGGTGGCGAGCTTCTTCGACAAGATGGTGCGGGCCGGCGTGGTGCGCGGCGACATCGACTTCAAGCAGGCCTACTCGCTGCGCTTCGCCAACAAGGGCGTCGGCCTCGACCTTCGTCCGCATCCGTGAGGCGGCGGAATGTCGGACTCTGCCGCGGTTGAATCCGGCGCCCTGGACGGCCTGCCGCCGGCGGGAACGGCGGTCAGCCTGCGCGCCGTCACCAAGACCTATGACAACGGCGTCACGGCGCTGGCGCCGCTCGACCTCGACGTCGGCGACGGCGAATTCCTGTCGCTGCTCGGCCCCTCGGGATGCGGCAAATCCACCGCGTTGCGCCTGATCGCCGGCCTGAGCGCGCCGACCGCCGGCGATGTGCGGGTGCGGCGGAGCCGGTCCGCCGGTCCGTCGCGCCACGCCATAGGCTTCGTATTTCAGGAGCCGACGCTGATGCCGTGGGCGAGCGTCGCCGACAATGTCGGGTTGCCGCTGAAACTGGCCGGCCTGCCGCGCGGGGCCGTCACGGATCGCGCGGCGGACGCGCTCGCCCGCGTCGGGTTGGCCGAATTCGCCCACGTCTATCCGCGCGAGTTGTCGGGCGGCATGAAGATGCGGGTGTCGCTGGCCCGCGCGCTGGTCACCGATCCGGATATCCTCTTGATGGACGAGCCGTTCGCCGCGCTCGACGAGATCACGCGCTTTCGTCTCAACAACGATCTGTTGGCGCTGTGGCGGACGTTGCGCAAGACGGTGGTGTTCGTGACCCATTCGGTGTTCGAATCGGTCTACCTGTCGCAGCGGGTGATCGTGATGACGCCGCGTCCGGGGCGCATCAGCGCCGAGTTTCGCGTCACCGCGCCGGAGCCGCGCGGCGACGAGTTCCGGACCTCGGTCGGCTACGCCGAGCAATGCCGCGACGATTCGATCGCGCTGGCCAGGGCAACAGCGGGCGGCGGGGAGGCGCCGCGATGACGGCGCGCCAGCCCGCGATGCCGCCGGTTGCGCCCGCAGAGGCCCGCCCCGGGCCGGGCGCCAATCGGGCGGGGGCCGTGGTGCGCGTGGTGCTGCCGCTGCTGGTGCTTGCCGCCGCGATCGGC
>JBKQQE010000509.1:0-3424 GCA_052326245.1 Xanthobacteraceae bacterium
GCGATCGGAGCAGGCTGCGCTCACAGCTTGTACCCGAAATCGGCGCCGAGCCGCGCCCGCATGAACGGGGCGCCGACGTCGACCCACGAGTCCGCCAGCGGCAATTGCATGGACACGGCCCGCACCATGAACACGTCGGGATCGGTCACGCCCTTGGGCCTGGTGCCGTGGTCGCGGTAGGCGCCCAGCGTCTCGAGCAGCAGCCGGCGCGTCATCGCGATTCCTGTGTCGCTCGAGCACAGGTTCTCCGTGGTGCGGTCGAAGATCGGGGAAACGCCGCTTTGGCAGGCTCCGTCCTGCACCCACAGCCCGGGCAACCCAGAAAACCAGGTGCTCCGCTGCGCCTCGTAGTCGAACTGGAATCCGTTCTGCGGATTGTATTTGGTCCAATAGCCCGCGTAGGGAACCGTGACCGGATGCTGGACGTGAGAATGGCGGCTGGCGTGCCCGCTCTCGCGGCCGTTGTGGCCTTCCTCGAAAACCTGGCGCGTCTTCGGCAGCAGCGGCTGCGACGGGTGGTACGAGAACATGATGCAGAGCGTGTTCTCGTCGTCGATCGGGACCCAGGCATGTCCGCTCAGGTCGGGAAACGGGGATAGCGGCGGCACCAGCGTATAGAACGGCAGCAGGAACTGGTTGACGCGCCAGTACAGGGTATTTTCATCGTAGTTTCGCCTGGCGGCGATGCTCATTCCGAAATCCTGCTTGATGCATTCGAAGGTCGGGCGAAGGTCGCGCTTCTGGATCCACGCGCTGGTGGTGCCCTGGGCGTCAAGCCGGCCGTGAAGCAACGGCGCGTGCGCGGAATCGATCTCGCCTTCGACCGCCTGCAGCCAGTTACATTCCTGCACCCGCAGGGATATGTGCACCTGCTCGGGCGGGACCAGATTCCATTCCAGGTTCGGCAGCGACGGAGGGTTGGCGGCGTCGGGACCCATATAGGTCCAGATCATCCCGTTACGCTCCCGGCACGGATAGGCCTTGACCCGGACGTGCTCCTTCAGGCGGCTGCGAACCGGCTCGGCCGGCATGTCGGTGACCGCGCCGGCCGCGTCGAACTTCCAGCCGTGATAGACGCAGCGCAATCCGCAATCTTCGTTTCGTGCGAACACCAGCGGCGCGCCGCGATGCGGGCACGCATGGTCAACCAGCCCGACACGGCCCTCGGAATCCCTGAAGGCCACCAGATCTTCCCCCAGGAGCCGGATGCGCTTCGGTTGCCCGTCGTTGACGAGGTCCACTGAGGGCAGGAACGGAATCCAGTAGAGACGGAAGAGTTCGCCAAGGGGCGTGCCCTTGCCGACCCGCACCAGTCTTTCGTTGTCTTCGCGCGAGAGCATGATCTTCCTCCATCAATTGCAGCGGCGCATCTCACGGCGCCTGTTTCGCCGCGCGTTCCAGCAGGGCGGCGATGCGGGTCGATAGTCCCAGGTCGCGAACGGTCCATAGCGGGTCGGATCCGGTGAGCGGATTTCGGGGCACGGGGGGCTCCCTGCCCGCCTCCACCAGGCTGACGATCATTTCGATCCGTCGCCGCTCCAGTTCCATCAGCGCCTCTTCGACGACGGAGCCTTCGGCGACGCAGCCCGCAAGTTCCGGATAGGCGAGCCGCACCAGCCATCTGCCGGGCTCGGCTTCGACGGCCTCGGCCTCCAGCAGATAGGGGACCGACAACAGTTCGCGGAGATCCAATCATTCCTCCCAAACGACGGCCGCCCGCTTGCGTCGGCGCTATGATACGTATACGTACTACTGTTGCAAGTGGCTTTCAAGAGCGAAACGGACCCGGGCCGCGGATTCACGCGCCGGCCCGGTTCCCATCGCAGGCCCCCGGGGTTGAGGGCCACCGGCCAAGCTGCTAGAGCATTTTCCGCTCGTATTGACTCGTCATGCCCGGCCAGCGCGATCCGTCTTCGACGGATCGCTAGGACTAAGGTCTGCCGGGCATCCACGTCTTCACGGCCTTGCAACAAGAAAGACGTGGATGGCCGGGACAAGCCCGGCCATGACGGAGGATGGGTCAACTGACCTGGAAAACGCTCTAGCCGCTGTCACGGGTTCCCAACCCACAGTTCAGGTCGACAACGACATGTCAGCCGAAAAGACAATCAAGGCGGGATCGGCCGCGGATCTCGCCCGCAACTGGCAACTGGAGGGCGGCGTCGGCTTTCTGCTCCGGCTGCTCGAAGCCCGCTACGACGTGCTCTATCAAAATGTAACGCGGCAGAGCGACATCACCCCGCGGCAGTTCGGCGTGCTCATTGCGCTCTACCAGCGCGGCCCCCTGACGCCTTCCGTTCTGGCGGAACGCATCAGCTGCGATCGCAATACGCTCAGCGAAATGCTCAAGCGAATGACGGCGCGGAAGCTGATCTCGAAAAAGAGCAATTCCGAGGACCGCCGATCCATCCAGGTCCAGATCACGACGACGGGAGAGCAGGCACTGTTGGCTGTGATCCCGGCCGCGGCCGAATTGCAGAACCTCATGCTGGCGCCGCTGCGCAAGGAAGACCGCGCGCATTTCCTCAAATGCATGCTGGCCATTGCAAAGGCCGCGCCGCCGGATTCTGCCACGCCATCGGGCGATTAACGGCATTCAACCGCGCCGTTGACGCGGCGGACCAGAACGGCTCAGACCGGCGCCTTTCCGAACACGCCCGCCGCGGCAAGGCCGGCGATGGCCTCGGCAGACAGGCCCAGCGCCCGCGACAGCACCTCGTCCCGGTGCGCGCCGACGGCCGGCACCTCGCGCTGCATCGCGGTCTGCGCGCCTGACATCTTCCAGGGCGCGTTGACCCCGAGAAATTCGCCGGCGCCGTCGGCAATCTTCGCAAATGCGCCGCGTTGCAGCAGGTGCGGATCGCTCAGCGCCGCGACCGGATCGCGGTATTCGGCGCAGGGCACCCCGGCCCGGTCGAGCGCGGAGATGCATTCGCCCACCGTGTGGCGCTCCGTCCATTTCTCGGCCACCTGCATCATCGCGTTCCAGTTCGCGGCGCGCGACGGCAACGTCTTGAAACGGGGGTCATCGGTGAGTTCACGCTGCCCCGTCACCTCGCAGAGCGCGGCGAAATTGCGCGGCGTGATCGGCGCGATCAGGATGTCGCCGTCCCGGGCGCGCACCGGTCCATAGGCCGCGCGGGGCGTATGCGCCGGAAACTGCGCTTCCTGCAGTTCGTACACCAGCAGGTTCAGCATGCAATCCATCAGCGCGACGTCGATGCGCTGCCCCTCGCCGGTGCGCGCGCGCTGCACCAGCGCGGTCTGGATCGCGGAGAAGCCGAAGATCCCGCCCAGCACGTCGGCAACGAAGACGGCGCCCGCCGCCGGCCGGTCCCTGTCGCCGGCGTAGCGCATCAAGGTGCGGTCGAAGCCGCTTTCGGCATGAACGATCATGGCATAGGCGGCGCGCTCGGCCGCCGGC
>JBKQQE010000510.1:0-8103 GCA_052326245.1 Xanthobacteraceae bacterium
CGCGAGGTGCCGGGGCTGAAGAAGAAGCCGTCGACATCCGAATTGCTCGACTGGCTGAAGCTGTTGCTGAACGAGGACATCACGCCGGAGACACTGCGCGAACGCGACCCGCGCAAGCTGATCCCGCCGCTGCACGGCGCGCTCCTGAAGAACGAGCAGGACGTCCACCTGTTCGAGCGGCTGGCCTTTCTCAGCCGCCGCGAGGTGTGATCGAGCGGGGCTCGTTACAAGCGGGCGGCAAACCTGATTGGACGAGGCCCGCCGGTTCGACGCAGACTGCCGCCCGATGGGATAGCGAGCATGCCGGACGGCCGGGCAACCATTGCGGTCTTCGATATCGGCAACGTGCTGCTCGACTGGAATCCGCGGTACCTCTACCGCCAGGTGTTCGCCGACGCCGCGCGCATGGAGTGGTTCCTGCGGGAGGTCTTGACCCCCGCGTGGATCCTGGAGACCGACCGCGGAAAGTCCTTTCAGGATGCGGTGGCCGAACGAACCGCGCGCTATCCCGATCTCGCGGCGGAGATCGAGGCCTTCGACGGCCGCTGGCTGGAGACGATCCGCGGACCGATCGCGCCGAGCGTCGACATGCTCGATGCGCTTCGGGCGCGCGGCGTCCCCGTCTATGCCATCACCAATTTCTCGGCCGAGAAGTTCGGGCTCGCCTGCGCGGAATTTCCCTTTCTCGGCGGCTTCGACGGCGTGATCGTCTCGGGGGACGAAAAGCTGGTGAAGCCGGATCCCGCGATCTATCGCCTGCTGCTCGAGCGCTATCGGCTGTCCGCCGCGGACTGCCTGTTCATCGACGACGTGGCGGCGAACGTGGAGGCGGCGCGGGGCGTCGGTATGTACGGGCATCATTTCAAGGACCCGGACGGGCTTGCGGACCAGCTCCGGCACCATGGCTTTCCGGTTTGAAGAGTATTTCGATACCGTATCAGCCGATATTGTATACATATTATGCGCTGTTTGGCAGATTCGTGATTGATATTCGGCATAGGTAGGCGTTATTGTATACATAGCGAATGCATGAGGTCGTCCGGGAGGAATCCATGACCCAGCCCTTTCCCATGAACGCCTGGTACGCCGCCGCCTGGGACGCCGATATCAAACGGGCGCTGTTTCCCCGCACCATCTGCGGCAAGCATGTCGTGATGTTTCGCAAGGCCGATGGTCGGGCCGCGGCCCTCGAGGACGCCTGCTGGCACCGCCTCGTGCCGCTGTCGAAGGGCCGTCTGGATGGCGACACCGTGGTCTGCGGCTATCACGGCCTGAAATTCAACGCGCAGGGCCGCTGCACCTTCATGCCCTCGCAGGAGACGATCAATCCGTCCGCCTGCGTGCGGTCCTATCCGGTGGTCGAACGCCATCGCTTCATCTGGCTGTGGATGGGCGACCCGGCGCTGGCCGATCCTGCGCTGGTGCCCGACATGCACTGGAACGACGACCCCGACTGGGCCGGCGACGGCAAGACCATTCACGTCAATTGCGACTATCGCCTGGTGATCGACAACCTGATGGATCTCACCCACGAGACCTTCGTGCACGGCAGCAGCATCGGCAACGACGCCGTTGCCGAGGCGCCCTTCGATGTCGCCCACGGCGACAGGACCGCCACCGTCACGCGCTGGATGGAAGGCATCGCGCCGCCGCCGTTCTGGGCCGGGCAGTTGCAGAAGCCGGGTCCGGTGGATCGCTGGCAGATCATCACCTTCGAGGCGCCGTCGACCGTCAATATCGACGTCGGCGTGGCGCCGGCGGGGACGGGCGCGCCGCAAGGCGACCGCTCACAGGGCGTCAACGGTTTCGTGCTTAACACCATGACCCCGGAGACGGCGACGACGTGCCACTATTTCTGGGCCTTCGTCCGCAACTACCGGCAGCGCGAGCAGATGCTGACGACTGATCTTCGCGAGGGTGTGTCCGGCATTTTCCATGAAGACGAACTGATTCTTGAAGCCCAGCAGCGGGCCATCAACGAAAACCCCGACCGCGAGTTCTACAATATCAATATCGATGCCGGCGCGATGTGGGCGCGGCGGCTGATCGACCGGATGATCGCGGCCGAAGGCGCGCCGCGCGTGCAGGCGGCGGAGTAACCCGCAATGGCCGACCGCGATCCCGACCGCTCGATGTCGCAGACCGTGCGCGCCCAGCTCGCCTTGCGCGATCTCATTCTGTCCGGCGGCCTGCGGTCGGGCGAACGGATCTCGGAATTGCAGGCGGTCGAGACCACCGGCGTGTCGCGCACGCCGGTGCGGATGGCGCTGGTGCGGCTCGAGGAAGAGGGCCTGCTGGAAGCCATCCCTTCGGGCGGCTTCATGGTGAAGGCGTTCTCGGAGCGCGACATCCTGGATTCGATCGAGATCCGCGGCACGCTGGAGGGAGTTGCGGCGCGCTTCGCCGCCGAGCGCGGCGTGTCGGCGCGCGATCTGGCGCCGCTGCGGGAGAATCTCGCCGAACTCGACGAGCTGATGCGGCAGGATCCGCTCTCGGTGGAAGTGTTTTCCGCCTACGTCACCGTCAACGCCCGGTTCCACGCGCTGCTGTCGGATCTGTCGGCCAGCCCGCCGCTGATCCGCCAGATCGAGCGCGCGTCCGCGCTGCCGTTCGCGTCGCCGAGCGGATTCGTGATGGCGCAGTCGGCATTGGCCGAAGCCCGCCAGATCCTGCTGATCGCCCAGGACCACCACCATGTGGTGGTGGACGCCATCGAGAACCGCGAGGGCACGCGCGCCGAAGCCGTGATGCGCGAGCACGCGCGGCTCGCGGCGCGCAACCTGCGGCTGGCGCTGCGCAACCGGACCCATCTCAACCTGCTGCCGGCGCTGGCCCTGGTGCGTTCGCCGGCAGTGGAGGTCTAGAAGGAACGAGCCCCTCATGGTGAGGAGTTCGGCGTAGCCGAACGTCTCGAACCATGAGGCCTCGGAATGAGTTCAGGTGGCCTCATACTTCGAGACGCGGCCAAGAGGCCGCTCCTCAGGATGAGGAGGATCATCAAACAAGTATCAAAGGAACGCGGTCATGCGTTTTGCCCAGACCTGGTCGTTCTGCTCCGTGCAAAAAGTGCGCGACCTCACTCCGCAGATTCGCGAGTTCACCTTGCTGCCCGACGGCGGCGTCGAACACTATGCGGTGGGAAGCCATCTCGACGTCAATGTGATGATCGACGGGCGGCCGGAGACGCGGTCCTATTCGCTGATCGGGGACGCGGGTCCCGAAGCCTATCGCGTCGCGGTCCGGCTGGCGGCGGACGGCCGCGGCGGATCGCGCTACATGTGGTCGCTCCAGCCGGGCGCGCGGCTCGAGATTTCGAGCCCGTCCAACTCGTTCGAACTGGACTGGACCCGCAGCTCCTACTGCCTGATCGCAGGCGGCATCGGGATCACGCCCCTGGTCGGCATCGCCGCCACGCTGCAGCGGCGCGCGGCCGCGTTCACGCTGCACTACTGCGCGACGTCGCGGCGCGACGCCGCCTATCTCGACGACCTTGCGGAGAAGTTGGGCGACCGGCTGCAGGTCCATGCCAGCGACGAAGGGCACAGGCTCGATCTCGACGCGACCATCGCGCGACTGCCGGCGGACGCGATGGTGATCCTGTGCGGACCGCTGCGGCTGCTCGACGCCGCGCGGCAGAGCTGGAGCGCGGCGGGTCGCCCGGCGAGCGACCTGAGCTACGAAACCTTCGGGTCGAGCGGCCTGCTGTCGACCGAGGCATTCCGCGTCCGAATCAGGAATTCCGGCGCCGAGATCGTGGTCCCGCCGAACCGATCGATGCTCGACGTTCTCAACGAGGCCGGGCACGAGGTGATGTCCGACTGCCGGCGCGGCGAATGCGGCGTCTGTGCGATCGACGTCGTCGCGCTCGACGGCCAGATCGACCATCGCGACGTGTTCTTCAGCGCGCACCAGCGGCAGGAAAACCGCAAGATGTGCCCCTGCGTGTCGCGCGCCCATGGCGTGGTCACGGTGGATACGGCGTACCGGCCGGACCGGGCGTGAGGCGGCAAGGCTGAAGCTCTCGAAGCGTCATTCTGAGGTGCGCGCATCACAAGTCGGGGTTACCCGACTTGTGACATTTTAAAAAAAACGCAACTCGGCGAGAGCCGAGTTGCTATGCGCGCCTCGAAGGATGCGCGGGCGCCTAAGCATATGATTGCGGCCTCGGCGCCGTCGCCCTTCGAGGCTCGCGGAGCCTGTCATCGGGCCGCGCTTTGCGCGGACCCGTTGGCTCGCGCCTCAGGGTGACGGCGAACTGGCGCCCGCCTCACCTTGGCCGTTCCAGCTGATACGTCAAATGCGCCTTCACCGTCGGCCACTCGGCGGCGATGATGCTGTAGACGACGGTGTCGCGCAGCGTGCCGTTGGGCGCGACCTGGTGGCTGCGCAGGATGCCGTCGAGCTTGGCGCCGAGCCGCTCGATGCCGCGGCGGCTGGCGTGGTTGAAGAAGTGGGTGCGGAACTCGACCGCGATGCAGTCGAGCGTCTCGAACGCGTGCTGCAGCATCAGGAGCTTGCACTGGGTGTTGAGCGGGCTGCGCTGGACCGCGGCGCGGTACCAGGTCGAGCCGATCTCGACGCGCCGGTTGACGGCGTCGACGTTCATGAACGTGGTCATGCCGGCGATGGTGCCGTCCGGCTGCTTCACCGTGAACGGCAGCATCGCGCCAGAAGCCTGCAGGCCGAGCCGGCGGTCGATCTCCGCGGTCATTTTCTCCGGCGTGGGAATGAACGTGTACCACAGGTTCCACAGCCCGCCGTCCTTCACGGCGTCGACCAGGCCGTCGTGATGCGCGGGCGACAGCGGTTCGAGCCGCGCGTGGCGGCCTTCGAGAACGACGGGTTGAAGCCAGGTCATCGGCGTGTCCGTTATCGGTTGAGGAAATTCAGCGGCAGTCCGCCGCGCGGCCAGTCCATGGCGACGAGCTCGCCCTTGCCCGACAAGGTGATGTAGGCGGTCTTCAGCTCGGGCCCGCCGAACGCGATGTTGGTCGTCACCGGATCGCCGGTGGGAACCTGCTCGACCAGCTTGCCATCGGGCGCGATCACCGAGATGCAGCCGCTGACGAGTGTCGCCACGCAGATGTTGCCATTGGCTTCCACCGCCAGCGAATCGAACATCTGGTAGCCGCCGAGCCCTGCGATCGGCCTGCCGCGCTCGCCGCGGTAGATCGCGTCGCGCGGGCGGATGATGCCGGGCGCCTCCACGGTGAACGCCCACAGCCGCGCGGTGGGCGTCTCGGCGACATAGACCGTCTTTTCGTCGGGCGACAGCCCGATGCCGTTGGCCGGCAGCATGCCGAAATGGCCCTCGACCACGTCGCCGCTGCCCGGCTTCATGTAGTAGAAGGCGCCGACATCCATGTCGCGCGCACGGCGCTTGCCGAGATCGCTGAACCACAATCCGCCCTCGCGGTCGAACACCAGGTCGTTGGGACCCTTCAGCGGATGGTCGCCGCAGGCGGTGGCGAGCGTTTCCACCCGCCCGCTCTGCAGGTCGATGCGCTGGATCGAGCCGCCGATGTATTCCGACGGCGCCGGCGCGCCGGGCATCATGACGCCGCGCAGCGGCGCCCAGCTGAAGCCGCCATTGTTGCAGATGTAGCACTTGCCGTCGGGGCCGACCGCGGCGCCGTTGGGACCGCCCGGAATTTCGGCGATCGTCTCCTTGCGGCCATCGGGCCAGACCCGCGTCAGCCGGCGCCCCCGGATTTCCACCAGGATCACCGACCCGTCCGGCATCGCCACCGGACCTTCCGGGAATTCGAGACCCGACGCGATGACGCGAAGGTTGGACATCGAAGCCTCCCATTCTTCAGGATGCTGGTGAAGTTCTTTGACGGGGTGAAGCCGCGTGCGGCAGCGGCCCGTTCGGGCGCGCAAGCCTAATCAAGCCCCGGCGCGCTGCCAAGGGTCGCGGCCATGCGTGTGTGGGGTGAGTGACTTGCGTGATGCGGGATCGGACCGCGGCGGTGCCTTCGCTGCCGCGCCTCAGCTGCCGGGTGTCGCCGTGGACCGGTGCCGCTCAACGAGCTGACGTCGGAACGTGCGGTCGCGCTTGAGGTGCCATTCCCGGCTCATCGCTTCCTGGCGGGTGGCGAAGGCCTCGACGTGGAGCACGACCCAGGCGCGGCCGCGGGTCGATCGCGCGCCCTTGCCGGAATTGTGCTGGGCGAGGCGGCGCGCCAGATCGTTGGTCCAGCCGACATAAGTGAGGAAGCGGCGCGCGTCGCCGCTGCCGAGCACATAGACCACGTTGCCGGGGACGGGATCGCGCTGGTCGCTCATGCAGCAAAGCTAGAGCGATTCTTCAGCAAGGGAAATCCGCGGCCGGGGCCTCGCTGCCTGTTGCCGGATGGGACAAGGCCCGCGGCGGCGGCCGCGAGCCTCATGACGTCAAGACCGTGCTGTGTTCAGAACAGCGAGGCGTACTGGCTCAGCCCGGCGTGGGCCACCAGGTTCATCGCCACCTGCTTCTGGTGGTCGTCGAGGCTTGCGATCAGCGGTGACATCGAGGGCGCCACATGGCGCACCGCGGCTTCGTTGATTTCCGGCAGGCGGGCGAGGTGGCGCAGCGCGCTGGCGACGGCGGGCCAGTATTTCTCCTGGGCGGCGGTCAGCCTGAGGGCCACGCGATACCGCGCGATCGCGACCTCACTGATCGCGATGCGCCAGGCGGAGACGTGCTGACCGCTACTTTGGGTGACTTCCTGCGCCGCCACCGGCGCGCTGATGAAAACAAGCAGTGCCAAAGCAAGATGAATTTGCCGCATCATGTCCCGCCGATGTGTGATTGATCTGGTCCGCCGCGTATAGGGGATATGTGACGGAAATGAGATTCAATTTCTGTTCCAAGTCTGTAACCAAGTGTTTGAGGTTAAGTTCCGGCATTTTCGCGCATAAGTGTCGTTGAGCCATGCGTTGCGTCTCTGATTTGCGACGGTTGATTGCATGGCTGTGCAAAACCTGCCCGTTAATGATTCAACGGTGCCCATTCGCCGGACGGCGCCGCGGCCTGAATTCGGACGGCGGTAGGGTGGCCAGCGACTCCCGTGGGATGGATCGACATTTTCGCTGCTGAGAATCAGGTCGCTGCGGATTGACCGAGAAACCTGTCATCGAGCCGATTGTTAACCTCCCGGCGCCGGCCGTGGCCGCGCCCGCCAGCTTGATTCCGATCAACGCGTGATCGCGTCCGCGGGGCAAGTTTGCCCGCGAAGACAGGCGCTGGCCCACGATTGGTCGCGACCATGGCGCGGAGGCGTGCGCAGGAGATTGGCAATGAACGATTTCGTCGATGGCGACCGGTTCGAGGAGAACCTCGACACCCGCGCCCAGGTGGAGCGGCACTGGAAGACGCTGGAGAGCGGCGATCTCGACACCGAGCACTGGTTCTATCATCACGACGCGGTGCTGGAGTATCCGCAGTCCGGGGAATTGATCGTCGGCCGCGACAACATCAAGGCCAGTCGCGCGGCGGGGCCTCGCCGCACCATCCTCAAGGCGAAGACCGTGATCGGACAGGACGACCTGTGGGTCACCGAGTACACCGTATCACTGGACGGCAAGCTGACCTTCGCCGTCAGCATCATGGAGTTCCGCGACCGCAAGGTCATCCATGAAACGATTTACCTGGCCGAACCGCTTGTGCCGCCGGCGTGGCGGGCGCGGTTCGGGAGCGCCAACACCTGATCGCGGGAACCTTAACGCCGACCGGCGGCGCCGCGGTCGCGGCGTCGCGGACTCACGTACCTTTCACGCGCCGGCTCCAGCCGATCCGACCGCCCACAGGGCAAAGGCATAAACCAGCGCGACCTCGTCCAGCCGGTTGAAGCGGCCCGAGGCGCCGCCGTGGCCGGCGTCCAGGTTGGTCCGCAGCAGCACCGGCCCGCCACCGGTCATGGTGGCGCGCAGCCGCGCCACCCATTTCGCCGGCTCCCAATAGGTCACCCGCGGATCGGTGAGCCCGGCCATGGCGAGAATCGCCGGATAGGGTTTGGCGGCGACATTGTCGTAGGGCGAATACGACAGGATGGTCCTGAACGCGGCTTCGTCGGCGATCGGATTGCCCCATTCGGGCCATTCCGGCGGCGTCAGCGGCAA
>JBKQQE010000511.1:0-4043 GCA_052326245.1 Xanthobacteraceae bacterium
GCCACAGGATCGGTTCCTCGTGGGCATATTCGATCCTGGCGATCTGCGACAGCGGCACCGCGACGCCGTCGCGGGAATAGATCGTCAGGTCCGGCACGTGCCCGAGATCGAGCCGTTCGGACGCCACCGCGCGGGCGACCACGCTGACCTTCTCGATGCCGTCGCGGACCGTCGTCACCGGCGCGCCCGAGATCAGCATCTGGGTGGCCTGGGAGATGTCCTGCGGCGTCAGCCCGAGCGCGCGCGCGCGATCCTGGTCGACGACGAGCTTCAAGTAGGGCGTCATCTCGTTCCAGTCGAGGTGCGGATCGATCACCTTGTCGTTGCCGCGCATCACCTCGCGCACCTGGTAGGCGATCTCGCGCACCTTGCCGGCGTCGGGCCCGACGATGCGGAACTGGACCGGGAAGCCGACCGGCGGCCCGAAATTGAAGCGATCGACCCGCACGCGGGCTTCCGAAAGCTGGCCCTCGCCCACCGCCTTCTCCAGCCGCGTCTTGATCCGCTCGCGGGCCACGACGTCCTTGGCCACGATGACGATCTCGGCATAGGACTCGTTGGGGAGCTGGGGAGTGAGCCCGAGCCAGAACCGCGGCGAACCCTGGCCGATATAGCTCGTATAGGTGGCGATGTCGGGATCGCCCTTCAGCAACTGCTCGGCCTTCACGGCAGTCTTTTCGGTGACGCCGAACGCGGTGCCCTCGGGCAGCCGCAGCTGGAAGAACAGTTCGGGGCGCTCGGACAGCGGGAAGAACTGCTGCTGCACGAAGCCGAAAGCGACGATCGAGAGCGCGAACACGCCGACGGTCGCCAGCACCACGGTGCCGCGCCAGCGCACGCACCATCCGATGACGCTGCGCAGGCCGCGGTACATGTGCGTCTCGTAGATCGCGTGCGGATCGGCATGGGCGCCCTTGCCGGCGTGCTTGGCGAAGTCCGGCAGCAGCTTGACGCCGATATAGGGCGTGAAGATCACGGCCACGAACCACGACGCGATCAGGGCGATCGCGACGATCCAGAAGATGCCGCCGGCATATTCGCCCACCGCGGAATTGGCGAAGCCGATCGGCAGGAAGCCCGCCGCGGTCACCAGCGTTCCCGTCAGCATCGGGAACGCGGTGGATTCCCAGGCGAAGGAGGCCGCGCGGACGCGATCCCAGCCCTGTTCCATCTTCACCACCATCATCTCGACCGCGATGATGGCGTCGTCGACCAGGAGGCCGAGCGCGATGATCAGCGCGCCGAGCGTGATGCGGTGGAGATCGAGCCCCATCGCGTTCATGATGATGAAGACGATGAAGAGCACCAGCGGCACCGACAGCGCCACCACAATGCCGGTGCGCCAGCCGAGCGCAAGGAACGAGACGAACAGCACGATGGCCAGCGCCTCGATGAAGGAATGCACGAATTCGCTGATGGCGTGCTCGACCACCTGCGGCTGGTCGGCGATGCGCTCGAGGTCGATGCCCTGGGGCACCGCGGCCATGAACTCCGCGGTCGCCTTGTCGACGTCCTGGCCGAGCTCGAGGATGTTGGCGCCCTTGGCCATCACGATGCCGACGCCGAGCGCGGGCTTGCCGCGCTGCCGCACCTTGTAGTCGGAGGGATCCTCGTAGCCGCGCGTCACGGTGGCGATGTCGCCGAGCCGGAAAACGCGGCCGTTGCTTTCGATCGGCGTCTCGGCGACTGCCTTGGCGCCGTCGAGCGCGCCGGTCACCCGCAGCGGCACCCGCTGCGACGAGGTTTCAACCACGCCGCCGGGATTGACCGCGTTCTGCTTCGACAGCGAGGCGAAGATCGTCTGCGGTGTGATGCCGAGGGTGGCGAGCTTGGCGTTGGAGAACTCGACATAGATCTTCTGGTCCTGCACGCCGTAGAGATTGACCTTGGTGACGTTGGGGACCTTGAGCAGCCGCTGCCGCAGGCCCTCGCCGATGGTCTTGAGCTGAGCGTAATTGGCGCCGTCGCCGGTCATCATGTAGAGAATCGAATCGACGTCGCCGTATTCGTCGTTGACGTTCGGCCCGATCAGGCCGTCGGGCAGGTCGCCGCGAATGTCGGTGAGCTTCTTGCGCAGCTGGTAGAACAGCTGCGGGACATCCTTGGCCGGCGTGTTGTCCTTGAACGCGACCTGCATCGCCGTGAAGGAGGGCTTGGTGTAGGTCGTCACCTTGTCGAAATACGGCAGCTCCTGCAGCTTCTTTTCGATGGTGTCGGCGACCTGGGCCTGCATTTCCGTGGCGGTGGCGCCGGGCCAGATCGCCGTGACGACGGCGAGCTTGATGGTGAAGGAGGGATCCTCCGCGCGCCCCAGCCGCTGATAGGAAATCAGGCCGGCAACGCCGAGCGCGATGATGAAGAACAGGATCAGAGCGGGATGGGCGACCGCCCAGCCGGACAGATTGAAGCGCCGCATCCTCGCCTCCCCCACGTTAGAATGACAGCGACGCCACGACCCGTACCTTCTGGGCCGGGTCGAGCTTCTGCACGCCCAGCGCCACCACGCGGGCTCCTTCCGCGACGCCGCCGGAAATCACGGCGTCGTTGGTCTCGTAGGATTTCACCACCACCGGCTGCAGGCTCAGCCCGCCGGTCTTGTCGTCGACCACGAACAGCGAGGGGTGGTCGCCCTGGCTGAACAACGCCGAGAGCGGCACGCGGGCGACGCGCTCGCGGTCGGCGTCAGCCAGGATCAGCGTCGCGGTCATGCCGAGCTGCACGTCGTCGCCGGCGTCAGGCAGGGAGAACTTGGCGAGGTAGGTCCGCGTCGCGGCGTCGGCCATCGGCGCGAGTTCGCGCAGCTTGGCGACATAGCGATGGTCCGGCTCCGACCACAGCGTGACGTGGGCGTCGCCGTTCTTGGCGCGCAGCGTCAACGTCTCGGGGATCGCGACCACGACTTCCTTTTCCGCCGATCGCGCCACGCGAATGGCGGTCTGCCCGGAGGCCACGACCTGGCCGGGCTCGACCAGGGTCGCGGTGACGACGCCGCGGGCGTCCGCCGTCAGCGTGGTGTAGGACAGCGCGTTCTGGGTCAGTTCGACGGAGCGCTCGGCGCGACTGAGCCGCGCCCTCGCCTCGTCCGCCGCGGCCTTGGTCTGGTCGAGCTGCGCATCGGTGGCCCAGCCCTTGAGGCGCAGGTCCTTGGATCTGGTCTCGGCGGCGACGGCCTGGGCGACGACGCCGGTCGCGGCGCGCACTTCGGCCTCGGCCT
The DNA here is from genome assembly GCA_052326245.1 of Xanthobacteraceae bacterium. GTDB lineage: Bacteria > Pseudomonadota > Alphaproteobacteria > Rhizobiales > Xanthobacteraceae > Bradyrhizobium_A. Next base: position 3,215 of record JBKQQE010000511.1, read on the forward strand.
GCTCGGCCTGCAGCCGCAGGTCGACCTCGTCGAGTTCGGCGAGCGGCTGGCCGGGCTCGACCCGCTGGCCGACCTCGACCAGCCGCTTCGCCACCTTGCCGGCGACACGGAAACCCATGTCGGCCTCGATCCGCGGGCGGATCGTGCCAACGAAGCTGCGCTCGGGGGATTCAGCTTCGTAATGGACCGTGGTCACCAGCACGGGACGGTTGACGTTCGCCTGTTCGGCCGGCTTGTCGTTGCAGCCCGCCAGTGCCAGCACCGCGACGGCGGCAAAGATTGAGCCTAATGGATTGATTTCACGTGACTTATAACGAAATCCGAACATCGGGCGCGCTCCTGCGATCAGGTGGCAGGAGGCTACATGACGACTGACGATTGTCAATATTCGTCAGTAATCACGATTAAGGCACCGTAAGGTGAGGTACAGATCGTGTTGCGCAGCGCCGGGAGAGCCAACAGCGCGAGGCGAACTCAGCGCTCCCGCGCGGCGGTCGCGAACTCCGTCTCGCGATCGTGCTTGAGCAGCAGCACGATCACCCCGGCGACCCGGGGGGCGATCGCCAGCAGCAGCAGCCCCGGCGCGGTGCTGCCGGACCTCTCCTTGACCCACCCGATCAGATAGGGCCCGCCGAAGCCGGCGAGATTGCCGATCGCGTTGATCCGCGCGTTGCCGCCGGCTGCCGCGGTGCCGCTGAGAATGGCGGTCGGCAGCGTCCAGAACAGCGCGAAGGTGCAGAACACACCAATCGCCGCCAGCGTCAGCGCGATCATGGTCTGCAGCGGACTGCCGAGATAGCCCGACACGGCGAGTGCCACCGCGGTCAAG
>JBKQQE010000512.1:0-3870 GCA_052326245.1 Xanthobacteraceae bacterium
GGGCCTGCGCGCGGTGCTGGCCTATCTGGCTGGCGTGGCCGAGCAGCACCTCGCCAACGCGCGCGCCGCCGCGCGGTCGCTGCCCGCCGCGGCGCGGCCGGCGTTGCTTCCGCTGGCCCTGAGCGCAAGGACGTTGGAGCGGCTGCGCCGGGTGGATTTCGATCCCTTCAGGCTGGCGCCGCCGTCGCGGCTTGATGTGCTGTGGACGCTGTGGCGCGCCTCACGCCGCCGGCGCGGCATCTGACCGCGGCCTACGCCGCCGCCGAATCCGGCAGGCGGTCCTTGATCCAGCCGTCGAGGTCGGACAGCGCGCGCGCGGTGATCGCCTGCCGCTTGGCGATCGTCTTGTCGTTGCCGCGCAGCCGCGCGCCGTCGGGGCCGCGGGTCGGCGGACTGGCCAGCGGCGGAAACAGGCCGAAATTGATGTTCATCGGCTGAAACGAGCGCGGCCCCGCGTCGATCGTCTCGATATGGCCGCCGGTGATGTGGCAGAGCAGGGCTCCCAGCGCGGTGGTCGGCGGGGGCGCGGCGAGGCTGCCGCCCTGCGCCTGCGCGGCGGTGAACAGGCCCGCCAGCAGCCCGACGCTGGCGGATTCGACATAGCCTTCACAGCCCGTCATCTGGCCAGCGAAACGCAGGCGCGGCTGCACCTTCAGGCGCAGTTCGCCGTCGAGCAGTTTTGGTGAATTCAGAAAGGTGTTGCGGTGCAGCCCGCCGAGCCGGGCGAACTCCGCGCGCTCGAGCCCGGGAATGCCGCGAAAGATGCGGGCCTGCTCGCCGTGCTTCAGCTTGGTCTGGAAGCCGACCATGTTGTAGAGCGTGCCGAGCCGGTTGTCCTGGCGCAGCTGGACGATGGCGTAGGGCTTCACCGTTGGATTGTTCGGGTCGGTCAGGCCGACCGGCTTCAACGGACCATGCCGGAGCGTTTCGCGGCCGCGCTCGGCCATGATCTCGATCGGCAGGCAGCCGTCGAAGTAGGGCGTGTCGGCTTCCCACTCCTTGAAACTGATCTTGTCCCCGGCGATGAGCTCGTCGACGAAGCGGTCGTATTGCTCGTGCGTCATCGGGCAGTTGATGTAGTCGGCGCCGTTGCCGCCGGGCCCCACCTTGTCATAGCGCGACTGCAGCCAGGCCACCGACATGTCGATCGATTCCCGATGCACGATCGGTGCGATGGCGTCGAAAAAGGCCAGCGCGCTCTCGTCCGTGAGGTCGCGAATGGCCGCCGCAAGCGGTGCCGAGGTGAGGGGACCGGTCGCGACGATGACGTGTGCCCAGTCGGCCGGCGGCAGGCCGGCCACCTCGCCGCGCCGAATCTCGATCAGGGGATGGCTCTGCAGCACCTCGGTTACGGCCTGCGAGAAACCGTCGCGGTCGACGGCGAGCGCGCCGCCTGAAGGCACCTGGTGGGCATCGGCGGCGCGCATGATCAGGGAATCGAGCCGGCGCATCTCGGCATGCAGCAGGCCAACCGCATTGTTGCGGGCATCGTCCGAGCGGAACGAGTTCGAGCACACGAGCTCCGCGAGCCCCTGCGTCCGATGCGCTTCCGTCATCTTCTGCGGCCGCATCTCGTGCAGCACGACCCGCAGCCCCGCCTTGGCGACCTGCCAGGCAGCCTCGGAGCCGGCCAAGCCGGCGCCGATGATATGGATGGCGTCTGGGACGGTGTGGGAGCTGATGGCCATTGCTCTTCCGAGGGCTGGCTCTACCGCCCGCTTTCCGAAGTAAACAGGGTACTAGAACCTGATGGCCGTGAAGGCAACCGCGGCTCACCGTCGCGATGCGGCACAGGAAGCAGGAACTTCAAGCCGGCGGCACCAGAGACGACAACGCCCGCGCGATGGCGGGCGTTATCCGTGTTGCTAAGGGGGTCGAATAGATCAGCCTTGGTAGGCTCCGGCGGCAACGCGGGGAATATCGGCCCGATCGAGGCCAATATCGGCCAGTTCGCGATCAGTCAGCCGGGACAGCTCGTTCAGGTTGCGCTGGTAGTCCCTGAACGCCTGGATCATGCGGATAAGTGACATCAACATCGCAGGCTCTCCTTCATCATCCGGATTCAGCTCTTCAAGTGGGCCAGTCCGATGAAATGAATATAGGAGAAGAATCTGCAGTGCAGCATAGCCTATGTTGCGATGCAGCTAATCCTAATTTGCATAACACTGCAAAGAACTGATTAACAATTTGGAGAGAATCTGCGTCCAAAGGTGGAAGCCTCCGCCGGCCGAAAAGAGGCCTTATGCGGCCGAAATGCGAGGCAATTGCCAGAATTCTGGCGATGTATGCTTCAGGATTCAGAGGGGTCGTTCGGGTGTTGGCTTCCTAAATTACCGTTTTGCCACCCATGTGCCATGTTTAATTGCGCGTGCGTTCGTAGAAATGAATATTTATTCTATCCTTGTAGCGCGGCTGCCCGAGTTCACATGCGCGCGGATGCGGCACGGGCCGCCTGATCGACGCCCGACCGGGCATTGTCGACCACGCTGGCGTCGAAGCTGCGTTATTTCACCGATTGCGACACGGCCGCTCGCGGCCGCCGCGGCGCGGTCAGCCCGCGCGTTGCCATGGACAGCCGAACGGCTCGGCGAAGTCCGCATGGCGTCGGCGTTCGAGGCGTGGCGATCGCGCGCACCGTGACCACGCTGATGCGCAACGCCCCTCACCGTGCCATCGGACCCGGCACTGTCACCACCACATCCGCAAGTGCAGCGTCGATGCCGCGCGTTGCATGATTGTCGCAATTGCAGCCATCGGGAACCGATCGTCGCGACATGTGACGAGGTCGTGGTCCGCGTCGCTGTGGTGCGTTGGCAAGTCGCGCCGGCTTGCTTAGAGTGAATTGCGCGCGCGGCCATGGAAGGTCGCGTGTTGCGGTCACGGTCGGTCGATTATTCGACGTCAGACGTCAAGTGTGGGAGCGGCCAATGAGCATTTTCGGAAAGATAGTGAGTGCGATCTTCGGAACCAAGGCCGATGCTGCGCCGACTGCGCCCGGCGCGGCTGCTGGCGCTGCCCCTGCACCAACCGCGGCGGGCGCGGCGCCGCAAGCCGCCGGCGCGGTTCCCGCGCCGGCACAGACCGTCGATGTCGCGGCGGTTCTCGACAAGGCCGTCGCCGCGCAAAAGGAAAAGCTGGAGTGGCGAACGTCGATCGTGGACCTGATGAAGGCGCTCAATCTCGACTCCAGCCTCGCGGCGCGCAAGGAACTTGCCAAGGAATTGAACTACAGCGGCGACACCAACGACTCGGCGACGATGAATATCTGGCTGCACAAGCAAGTCATCCGCAAACTGGCCGAGAATGGCGGCAAGGTGCCGGACGACCTCAAGACCTGAGACCTCCGCGTCAACGTCGCGAAAGGCCCGCCCGGTGCGGGCTTTTCGTTTGCGCGACGCGATATCAGCGACGTCCGGCGTCGAGGTCGTTCCATTCCGGATGTTCGGCCAGATAGTCGGCGACAAAACTGCAGCCGGCGACGACCTTGTTTCCGTCGACCCTGATCAGCTCCAGTGCACCGGCAACCAGCCGCGAGGCGATGCCGCGGCCGCGCAACGCGGCGGGCGTTTCGGTGTGGGTGATGATCACCGTGCCGGGCGCCAGGCGATAGCTGGCGAAGGCGATCGCGCCGCCGAGATCGAGCTCGAAGCGTTGCCGCACCAGGTTGTTGGACACGCCCTTCGAGGCTGGATCGGAATCCGCCATCATTGCCGCTTTGCCCATCCGATGTCGTCCGCTCAATGTGATGATGCCGCATCGACATTGCAATGAAGCAATTGCAGCGAAGCAAGCGCGTGGCTAGTCGGTCCGTTCGCGACGCCCGCGCGCGACGGACAAATCGGGCGGGTGGGGCGACGTCTTCGTGGCCTC
>JBKQQE010000513.1:0-4305 GCA_052326245.1 Xanthobacteraceae bacterium
AACGGTCGACGTGACTCTCGGCCGCAAGATTCATCACATAGTGCGGCTGGTACTGATCGAATAGTTGCCGCAGCGCCGGCCCGTTGCAGATGTCGACCTGCGCGAAGGCGTAGCGGGGGTGCTTGGCCGCCTGCGGAATCGAGGCGAGGTTCGAGGCGTAAGTGAGCTTGTCGATGTTGACGACGAAGGCGTCGGTGTGATCGAGCAGGTGCCGGACGACCGCGGAGCCGATGAAGCCGGCTCCCCCCGTCACGAATACAGTTGAGCCGTCGTAACGCATGATTGCGACCCCGTGCCGGCGGTTTCAGCGACAAACGAACGGTGGACGGACAAGAGATACTGCCCGTAGCTGCTCTTGGCGGCCCGCCGCGCGAGCATGTGGAACTGGTCGCTGCCGATATAGCGCAGCCGCAGGGCGATTTCCTCGATGCAGGCGATCCGCAAGCCCTGCCGCTGCTCGAGAATCTGCACGAAATGGCTGGCTTCCACCAGCGTTTCGTGGGTTCCGGTATCAAGCCAGGCGAAACCGCGGCCGAGCACCTCCACATAGAGGTCGCCGCGCTCCAGGTAGGCGCGGTTAACGTCGGTGATTTCGAGCTCGCCGCGGGGCGAGGGCTTCAGCGCGGCGGCGATCTCGACCACGTCGTTGTCGTAGAAATACAGCCCGGTCACGGCGACGTTCGACTTCGGCTGCAGCGGCTTTTCCTCGATGCTGACGGCGCGGCCGCGGCCGTCGAGCTCGACCACGCCGTAGTGCTGCGGCGTGTTGACCACGTAGCCGAACACGGTGGCCTCGTTGCTTCGCATCGACACCCGCGACAGCAGGTCCGGCAGGCCGCTGCCGTGGAAGATATTGTCGCCCAGGATCAGGGCGACGTCGTCGTCGCCGATGAACTTGCGCCCGACGATGAAGGTGTCTGCCAGCCCGCGCGGCTTGTCCTGGGTCGCATAGGACAGTTCGAGCCCGATCTCCGAGCCGTCGCCCAATAGCCGCTCGAACAGCGGCCGGTCCTGCGGGGTGGAAATGATGAGGATTTCGCGGATCCCGGCGAACATCAGGGTCGACAGCGGGTAATAGATCATCGGTTTGTCGAAAACCGGGAGTAGTTGTTTCGAGACGACGGTCGTGATCGGATAGAGGCGCGTTCCGGTGCCTCCAGCGAGGATAATGCCCTTCATGATTGCCCCTTCGACGATTTTACCGATTTTGCATACACGATGGTGAATGGAGGGGAGCTAAAGAGGTTCGTTAAACTTCGTCCGATAGCGCCGTGGAGAAGGCATGAAGATCATAGAGACCGATATTGCGGGCGTGCTGATCATCGAACCGAAGGTGTTCGGCGATCAGCGGGGATTTTTCCTGGAGACATTTCAGGTGGAGCGCTACGCGGCGGCGGGCATCCGCCGGCCGTTCGTGCAGGACAATCTGTCGCGCTCGGCGCGCGGCGTGCTGCGCGGGCTGCATCTGCAGAACCCGCGCGCCCAGGGCAAGCTCGTCACCGTGCTGCAGGGCAGGGTGCTCGACGTCGCGGTCGACGTTCGCGCCGGCAGCCCGACTTTCGGGCGCCACGTCGCGGTCGAGCTCTCCGGCGACAACCGGCGGCAGTTCTGGGTGCCGCGCGGCTTCGCGCATGGTTTTGTAGTGCTTTCCGACAGCGCGGACTTTTTCTACAAATGCGACGAACTCTATAGCGCCAAGGACGAGGTGGTGATTCAGTGGAATGATCCCGCGCTCGGCATCGACTGGGGCGTCACGGCGCCGACCGTGTCGGCTCGCGACGCCGCCGGCCGGCCGCTGGCCGATATCGCGTCATTGCCGAAATGCGGATCGATCTGATGCGCATCCTGTTAACCGGGGTGACCGGCCAGGTCGGCGGCGCGCTGCGCGGTCGGCTCGCCGCGTTCGGCGAGGTCACGGCAGCGGGGCGCGGCGAGTTCGACCTGTCGCAGCCCGACACGGTGGCTGCGGCGCTCGACCGGTTGCGGCCCGACCTGATCGTCAATCCGGCGGCCTATACCGCGGTCGATCTCGCCGAGGACGAGCGCGAGCTGGCGTTCCGCGTCAATGCCGAGGCGCCGGCGGCGATGGCGCACTGGGCTGCCCGGCGCGGCGTGCCGCTGCTGCATTTCTCCACCGATTACGTCTTCGACGGCAGCGGCGAGGCGCCGTGGCGCGAGGACGATGCGCCGGCGCCGCTGTCGGTCTATGGCGCCAGCAAGCTGGCGGGAGAAGACGCCATCAGGACCGCCGGCGGCCCGCATTTGGTGGTCCGGACCTCGTGGGTCTACGCGGCGCAAGGGCGAAACTTCCTGCGCACGATCACGCGGCTGGCCGGTGAGCGCAAGGAGCTGAAAATCGTCGCCGATCAGTTCGGCGCGCCGACCTCGGCGCGCATGATCGCCGATGCGGTGGTGAAGATCCTGCGCCCGCAGCTGTCCTCCGGCGGGCGCCCGTTCGAACGCGACGGCGGCGTGGTCAACGTCTCGGCGTCGGGGGAGACCAGCTGGCACGGCTTCGCCGCGGCCATCGTCGCCGGGTTGCAGCGGCGCGGCGTCAGGCTCGCGGTCGAAGCGGTAATCCCGATCGCCGCGGCGGAGTATCCGACGCGGGCGAGGAGGCCGCAGAACAGCCGGCTCGATCACGGGCGTCTCAATGACACCTTCGGCGTGGTGATGCCGTCGTGGGGTGAAGGGCTGGAGACCGAACTGGACGAGATGACGAAGCGATAGGACGGCCTTGGCGCGAGGCCGCGCCGTCAGCGCGCGCGCAGCCGCTGCAGGTCGGGCAGCGCGTTGCCGATGGCGACGCGGCGGTCGACGACGGCGTGGTGGAACTGCTCCATGACCAGGCCGAACGCCTCCAGGCCGCCTTCCTCGATCGCGCCGTCGTCGTAGCAGTCGAGCGTCTCGCGCAGGATGACGTCGACCTCGCGCTGCATGGTCGTGAGTTCTTCCAGCGACCCCGCTTCCCTGACCTTGGCGATGGCGTCCAGCAGCTTGTCGCGGTGCAGGGTATTTTGCGCGCGCTCGTCCCGCTTCAGATAGTAGCGAAACCAGGCGCTGGCCGAACCGAGCATCGACAGCAGCAGGATCGTGATCCACATGTAGTCGCTGTACTTCTCCAGGAAGGTGCGCTCGGTGCCGTCGATATAGGCCGCGGCCCCCGGATGCGCGGGCAAGGCCGCGTCCTTGTCGGTGTCGGGCTTCTCGATCTTCGCGGCGGCGGGCATTTCCTTCGCCAGCAGCGGCCGCACCGCGAACAGCTGCCGCACGAATGCGCCCGCCGCGGTCTCGGACAGCGCGCTGCGGGCGACGATCAGGTGGTTGACGCCGACGGTCTCGACCTTGTCGTCCGGGCGGGCCGGCGAGGAACTGAAGGCGCTGCCGGGTATCTCCTCGGATTCGTAGAGCGGGTGCTTGTGGGCGATCACCTCCGACACGTCGACGGGCAGGAATTTCGGCTCGCCGCGCGTCTGCGCCGTCATGGCGATGGCGTCCGCGGTGATCTTGCTGTCGAGCGGCCCGACCGCCATGAACGCGTCGATGGCCGGATCGTGCGCCAGCTGGCTGAGCTGATTGGTGCCGAACTGGGTGATCGCCACCTTGTCGGGCGAAATGCCGGACTCGGTCAGGATCACCCGCAGCAGTTCGACATTGGCCTGGGTTCGCCCGATCACCCCGACGCGGTGATCCTTAAGATCCTCGATCGCCTTGATCTTCGGCGCGGCGTCCTTCTTCGAACCCTTCCGTCCCAAGCCGGACGGCGACCACAGCACGACCACGTTCTTGCGCAGGACCGCGACCGACTGGATGTCGGCCGGCATCTCCAGATCGCCCCGGACCACCGCGAGGTCTGCCTTCGAGGCCTCGAGAAGACTGACGCTCTCGGCTGCGCCGTCGGCGGCGACCAGGGACAGCCGGACCGGGCTGCCGTCGGTCGCAAAGGACTGCACCAGCGCCTGAATCAGCTTCTGATCGTCGCTTCCCTGCGGCCCTACCGCGATCCGCAGCGTCGCCGGCCGCAGCGCCAGATACAGGCCCCCCGCTGCCGCGCCGAACGCGAACAGGCCGGCGGCCAGGATCAGGAACGAGAAATTCTTCCCTTTCCGGCCGCTGAAATCGTCCGATGAAGACATTGCCGCCGCCAAACCGAAGGTTGCGGCCTTATTTCAGCATAGCACGGTTCTCGTGTCCGGGCAGGTCATGGTGTCGGCGCGGTGGCCGGGTTTGGCGCCGAATCGGCGTGTGACAAGGGTGTGAAACCGGATCCGGGACGGTGGCCGACGGCCGTGATCGGGCGCGAGT
>JBKQQE010000514.1:0-5844 GCA_052326245.1 Xanthobacteraceae bacterium
ACTGGAACAGCGTCGCTCCGCATATCAAGACCGCGATCCGCTATCTCAACGTCACCGCCAGCGGCCGGCAGTGGATCGCGAATCTCTACAGCAACGTGTTCCGCGCGGAGCGCGAGATCACGTTGTCGGGCCCGCAGAAATAGCGCGGCGATCCCGCTCGGGGCTGCGGCCTGCTTGGAGAGTTCGCGGCAATTCTGAAGCGAATGTCAAATCCACCGCACTAGTACCCAGTTTCCGAAGTTCGTGAGTCGCTTGCCGCACTCTCCCCACACGAACTTCGGAAACTAGTGGGTACTAGAATCATACACTTGCTAGTGCCTTTTGCTTTTCGAAGTTCGCAGAAGAGGTTGCCGCAATCGATCGCGAACTTCGAAAAGCGGGCACTAGCGCCACCGGTGACGGCGGCCCGCCGGGGCATTCACGATCGCTAGCCATTTTCGATATGAAATCGATCCGTTCAAGCGAAATCGGACATCTAACTGCTTTTTCAAATACGAGCGGACCTTCTTGCGGCCAGTGTTCGCGTGAGCACAAGCCAATGCCCCTGAGCGCGGCCATCGGGCCGCGGCCGGATCGTTTGTGCCCAGGCGCGAGGCGAATGCGTCGCAGGAGACCGCAGGTCGCGCCACTTTTATCTATTCGAGAAAAGTGGAACCGGGACCATCGTATGGAATCGCACAACCAAAAATGGTCTTTTCCAATTCATTCGTACAAAAAGATTCACCGGTCCTTATGAGTTGCCAGCGATGGTGCGGGCGCGGAGTTGATGACGTGAGTTCCGCCGAGCCAACCTGAAGGTCACTTTGAAGCGGTCCTTTCCGCTTCTCGGGCGGATCGGAATGGTGCCACCGCGCCGTCTGATCGCGGCCGGCATCGGCCTCGCCATCATCACGGCTGTATCTGGATTGGGCTCCTCGCTCAACGGAGTCTTCGCCAAGCTGTCGTCGTCACTGAAATAGCTGCAGTGCTGAGGAGAAGCGGCTCCGGCTCTGGCTCCAGCCGGAGCCGTTTCTCTTTTGGGGCCCGGCTCTCGCCGACAGGGAAGGGTCCGCGCCCGTCGTCGCAGCGCAGCAAAAAACGAGCGAGCGCTCGCTCGGCGAATCTTCTTCATCCCTCTTTCAAGACACAGGAATCTGTGCAAGCTTTCCAAGGTCAGTCGCGCCGGCTGGAAGGCTTCGCTGCCGACAAAAAAGACTAAAGGCAAAAAAAGGCAAAACAGGCAAAAGCCTGAAGGGTCTCATGGGAGGCGACGTAAATTTCGCGCGGCAGCGGTCCGTGGCGGGCGCGTTCTCGACGGAGGCGCTGTGCGCGCGCATCCTCGAACGCCATCGCGACGCCGTGCGGGTGCACAAGTCGCGCATCGCGGTGGCCAATCTCGCCCGCATCATCGACGCCACGCTGAAGCTCTCCAACAAGCAGGGTTTCCACGCCACCAGCCTGCGCGAACTGGCGCAGGCCTCGGGGCTGAGCATGGGCGGGCTCTACAGCTATTTCGCCAACAAGCCGATGCTGTTGTCGATGATCCTCGGCGAGGTCATGGCCACCGCGTCGGAGGTGCTGCGCGCGCCGCCCGAGGCCGTGGCCAGGGACGCGGTCGCGCATCTGAACTGGATCGTCGCGACCCACATCCGGCTTTCGGAGGCGATGCAGCCGTGGTTCGTGTTCGCCTTCATGGAAGCGAAATCGTTCCCGCCGGCGGAGCGCCAGATCGCGCTCGAGGGCGAGGCGGACACCGAGAGCATCATCGCCGAGGTGCTGAGGCAGGGCGTCGCCAGCGGCGTTTTCGCGATCGACGAGGTCGGGCTCACGGCGGCGCTGATCAAGCCGCTGCTGCAGGACTGGTACGTCAAGCGCGCCAAATACCGCAAACGCGGCACCTCGATCGAGGCCTATATCGAGGCCGTGAAGGCATTCATCGGGGCGGCGTTGTCGGTCAAGGCGGGCGTGAGTCCGCGGGGGCGTCCGCCCGAGACGGTGGCGGCGCCGCAGCCGCATCAGATCGGCGCCGGCGAATTCGAGAGAGGGTGACGGGATGAAGCGCTTTCGGTTCAGTCAACAGGAGATCGTGTTCGCGGTCTTCGCCGTGCTGTTCGTGGTGTTCTCGATCTTCCTGCACGGCTTCCTGTCCTCCGACAACATGCTGACCCTGCTGCAGAACGTGGCGGTGCTCGGCATTCTCGGGCTGGCGATGGCGATCGTCGTGATCGGCCGCGGCATCGACATCTCCCTGATCGCCGCGCTCGCGGTGCCGCCGGGGCTGGTGCTGCAGATGGTGCAGAACGGCCATTCGCTGCCGGTCTCGCTGCTGGCGGCGGTCGTGTTCGCGGTCTGCTTCGGGCTCGTCAACGGCTGGCTGATCGCCTATGCCGAGGTGCCTTCGCTGTTCGCCACGCTGGCGACCGGTCTCCTGGTCGCCGGCCTCGGACAGGCCGCGCTGTTCCAGCTCGACGTCGTGCAGTGGAGCCCCGGCATGGACGGCTTCGAGCGGCTCGGGCAGGGCACCATCTTCGGCGTGCCGACACCGATCGTGATGTTCGCGATCGCCTGCGTCGTGGTCGGGCTGCTGCTGCGCCAGACCCGATGGGGCGCCTACATCTACGCCATCGGCGACAACCCCTACGCCGCGCGCGTCACCGGCATCCCGTCGCGGCCGATCATCGTCCTGCAATACGTGCTGGCGGCGCTGATCGGCTGTTTCGCCGGGCTGGTGCTGGCGGCCTCCGTCAACTCGATGCCGACCCGGATCTTCAACTCGACGCTGATCTACGACGTCATCCTGGTGGTCGTGCTCGGCGGCATCGGTCTGTCGGGCGGGCGCGGCGGCGTCCTCAACGTCATCATCGGCACGCTGCTGATCGGTACCATGCTGAACGGCATGACCATCATGGACGTCTCCTATGCCGGCCAGAATCTCGTCAAGGGCGTCGTGCTGCTGCTGGCCGTCATCACCGATTCATTCCTGAACCCGCGCAACGAGGAAACCGCGCAGCAGGGCGACATCTAGATATATCTGCCTAGATATATACCCGCCTAGAGATACCCGTCCGATCAAAAAGCGGCCGGGAGGAAGTGAATACAAGAAGCAGAATACAACAGGAGGAAGCGATGAAGACCACGAGAATGTTTGCGAATGCGGCGCTGATCGCGCTGGGAGTGACGGCCATGTGCGCGCCGGCGCTGGCCCAGCAGGGGCTGGACGAGCCGTTCCAGAAGCCCTTCAAGGAGGCGCTCGCCGGCAAGACGGTGGCCTACGTGCCGGTGGCGATGAACTTCGACCTCACCGAGGGCTGGTATGCCGGCATGAAGAAGGAACTGGAGCCGTTCGGCGTCAAGTTCGAGATCCGCGATCCAAACTGGAACACCAATGCCGGCGCGCAGGCGGTCACCTCGCTGATTTCCGAGAAGCCGGCGGTGATGATCATCCACAATCCCGACGTGCAGACCTACGCCAAGCTTTTGCAGCGCGCCGAGAACGAGGGCATCTACGTCATCCAACTCAACATGGGCTCGGCCTATCGCTCGTCCGCCTTCGTCGGCGCCAACTGGATCGAGATCGGCGAGAAGGACGCCGAGGCGGTGGTGAAGTCCTGCGAGGGCAAGTCCAACAAGATCGCCATCATTCAGGGCGCGCTGTCGGCCGCCGCCCGCGCCTACACGCTGAAGGGCGTCGAGAACGTGCTGGCCAAGCACCCCGAGATCAAGGTCGTCTCCAGCCAGGCGGCCGACTGGGATGCCTCCAAGGCCAAGGCGATCACGCAGACCGTGCTGAAGCAGAACCCGGATCTGTGCGGCATCGTCGGGTTCTGGGACGGCATGGACATCGGCACCGCCGCCGCGGTCAAGGAAGCCGGGCTCACCGGCAAGGTGTTCGTCGCCACCTCCGGCGGCGGCGAGCGCAAGGGGGCCTGCGAACTGGTGAAGTCGGGCGGATTCGATCTCGACCTCAGCTATGACGTGCCGACCCAGGCCGCCGACCTCGCAGCCATGATCAAGTGGCTGCTGTCGTCCGGCGCCAAGGCCGGCTCGGTCAAGGGCTCCGCCTACACCACGCTGATCCCGATCACCAAGGCCAATGCCGATTCGCCGACGGCCTGCTGGAACCTGGCCGATCTGAAGAAATAGCGCTGCCCCGACGTCGCGGCGCCCGGCCCTTCGCCCGGGCGCCGGCCTTTCGAAATTCCCTTGCCGCCGTTCCAACGTGGAAATGTCGATGCGCGACGCGCTAACTCGCCTGCGATACCGCTACTGGCCCGATCATCTCTTGGGCGAGATCCTGTCCAAGCGCTGGACCGAGACCGCGATCCCGGTGATCGTGCTGCTGCTGGTCGGCTTTGCGCTGAGCCGGTCCATCGACCACTTCCTGTCGCCCTCGAGCCTCGCCGACACCGCGCGCCAGGCCGGCGAGATCGGCTTCATCGCGCTCGGCATGGCGCTGGTCGTCATCGTCGGCGGCATCGACCTCTCGGTCGGCTCGATGTTCGCGCTCACCGACTTCTGCGCGCTCTACACCCTCGACGTGCTGGACTGGCCGGTGCCGGCCGTTGTGGTCGCCACCATCGTCTGCGGCGCGCTGCTCGGCGCGGTCAACGGCATCCTGATCGGCTATCTGCGGCTGCGCGCCTTCATCACCACGCTGATCACCCTGATCATCTACCGCTCGGCCTTCGACCTGTTGATCCAGCGCCATTCCAACGAAATCGCCGCCGCGTTCCCGGACATCCCGTCGTGGAATTTCATTGGCGGCGGCGACCTGCTCGGGATCCCGAGCGTGGCGCTGGTCTATATCGTGATCGCGCTGTTCGGCCATGTCTTCATGACGCGGCTGCGGCCGGGCTGGCACATCACCGCGATCGGCGGCTCGCGCCGCTCGGCCTACAATTCCGGCATCCCGGTGCGGCGGACCATCGCGCTGTGCTACGTCGCCTGCGGCGCGCTCACCGGCATCGGCGCGCTGTTCTTCGCCGCCCGGCTCGGCACGGTGGGCGGCGATATCGGCGTTGGCCTCGAGGTGATCGTGCTGACCGCCACCGTGCTCGGCGGCATCACGCTCGGCGGCGGCAAGGGCTCGGTGGCGAAATCGCTGGTCGGCACGCTGATCGTGCTCCTGATCACCAACGGGCTGACCACGCTGAACGCGCGCGGCGGCGTCAACCGCATGGCGCTCGCCGCGATCCTGCTGCTCGCCGCGATGATCGACATCCGCTGGCAGAAGAACCGCGCCCGCATCATCAGCAAGGTCTATGTCGCGCCGACCTATCACGAACTGCCGCCGCCGCCGCCGACCGAGATCGGCCAGGGCGGTCCGTTCGAGCAGAACGACAAGCTGCGCGACGTCACCCTGATCGGGCTCGGGCGGATCGAGGCGCCGGAGGACGTCATTCTCGACCGCAACGACAACCTCTATGCCGGCTCGCGCCACGGCGACATCATGCGCTTCCTCGCGCCCGACTACCAGAAGATGGAGGTGTTCGCCCATATCGGCGGCCAGCCGCTCGGCATGGCGTTCGACCGCAACGACAACCTCTACATCTGTATCGGCGGCATGGGGCTGTACCGCGTCGCGCCGGACGGCACGGTGGAGAAGGCCACCGACGAGACCAACCGCAGCCTGACTTCGGTCAACGACGACAGCCGGCTGCGGCTGGCGGACGACCTCGATATCACCGACGGCGGGCTGATCTTCTTCTCGGAGGCCACCATCCGCTACGAAATGGACGAGTGGCCGGTCGATGGGCTGGAGGCGCGCGGCAACGGCCGCATCATCTGCTACGACACCAACAAGGGCACCACCCACACCGTGCTGCGCGGGCTCAAATTCCCCAACGGCATCTGTGTCGCCAGCGA
>JBKQQE010000515.1:0-11096 GCA_052326245.1 Xanthobacteraceae bacterium
GTTGACTGCAGTTCATACGTGTGCTCTACCGAACAATCCGCCCCTCCCCCACGCGGCCGCGAACCCGAGATGCACCCGTTTCGTCGTCGACCTCGGCATACCGCCTCCGCTTATTTTCCGCACAGCGGAATAAAATTCCACTTTGTTGGCAACGCTACCTCAGGCAATGTCGGCCGACAACACGCCGGGAGGAAACGTGGCAGAAATCAACATCACGAGCGAAGTCGCCGGGCGCGTCTGCGAGCTGCTGCTGCAGATCGGCGCGCGGATCGCCGACGGCGACGACATCGCCCTCATCGAAGCCATGAAGATGGAAATCCCGGTCGCCTCCACCGTGGCCGGTACGATCAAGCAGATCGTGGTGCAGGTCGACGACATGGTCGCCGAGGGGCAGACCATCGCCATCATCGAGATCTAGCGGCGCGCACCTGGAGGGGCGCCGCCGGCGATCAGCGCTCGTCGCGGGTCCCGGACCGCAGCATCTCGCGCAGCGCGGTCTTCAGCACCTTGCCGTAGTTGTTCTTCGGCAGTTCGGCGAGTTCGAGGTAGCGCTTCGGTCGCTTGAAGCGCGCGATGCGTTCGAGACAATACGCATCCAGCGCGGCGGTATCGAGCACCGCGCCGGCATTCGGCACCACGCAGGCGACGACGGTCTCGCCCCATTCCGGATCGGGCGCGCCGATCACCGACACTTCCTTCACTGCGGGATGGCCGAGCAGCACCTCTTCGACCTCGCGCGGATAGATGTTGGTGCCGCCGGAGATGATGACGTCCTTGGAGCGGTCGGACAGCGTCAGGAAACCGTCGGCGTCGAGGCTGCCGACATCGCCGGTGCGCAGCCAGCCGTCGACCAGCGTCTCCGACGTGGCCTGGGGATTGTTCCAGTAGCCCAGCATCACCGGCGGGCCCTTGACCTCGATCTCGCCGACGCTGCCCGCCGGGCACGGCCGCCCGTCCGGTCCGGTGACCCGCAGCGCCACCGCGCTCTGCGCCGTTCCCACCGACGCCAGCCGCGCGGCATAGCGCGGGTGATCGACCTCGCCGTGCCGGGCCCGCGACAACGCGGTGATGGTCATCGGCGATTCGCCCTGGCCGTAGATCTGGACGAAGCGCTGGCCCATCACCGCGAGCGCCGTCTTGATGTCCTCGAGATACATCGGGCCGCCGCCATAGATCACGGTCTTCAGGCCCTCGCCGGTTTCGCCGCGCGCCTGCGCGGCGCCGACCAGGCGCTTCACCATGGTCGGCGCGGCGAACATCGACACCGGTCCGATGGCGCGCGCCAGCGTCAGCACCTCGTCCGCGTCGAAGCCGCCCGATGGCGCAACGACGTGACGGCACCCCATGCGCACATGGATGAAGTTGTAGAGCCCGGCGCCGTGCGACAGCGGCGCGGCGTACAGCACGGCGTCAGTCGGCCGCACCTCGTCGACGTCGGCGAGATAGCACAGCGACATCGCGATCAGGTTGCCGTTGCTGAGCATCACCCCCTTTGGCCGCCCGGTGGTGCCGGAGGTGTAGAACAGCCAGGAGAGGTCGTCGATCTCGCGCGACACCGGCTCGGCGGTCGGCGCGTGGTCGCGCAGCCCGGCGAATTCCGCGCCGGCGACATCGACCAGCTGCATGCCGGCATCGGCGTCGGCGCGCTCGCGGGTCAATGAAAGCTCGCCGTCGCGATCGACGAAGGCAAGCTTCGCCGCCGCGTCATGGCAGATCCATGCCGCTTCGCGACCGTGCAGCTTGGCGTTGATGGGAATCGCGACCGCGCCCGCCCACCAGATCCCGTACAGGCATTCCAGGTATTCGGTGCAATTGTGCAGGAACAGCGCGACCCGGTCGCCCGGCGCGACGCCGCGGGCGAAAAGGCCCGCGGCGATCGATGCCGCGCGCCGGGCAAAGGTGGCGTAGTCGGCCTCGACGTCGCACCCGCGCAGCAGCGCGGGCGCCGCCGGGCTAAGCCGCGCGGTAGCGGCGAGCCAGCCCGCGATATTCACAGCTCAGCGCGCGGGCTCGAGGATCGAGACATAGTTGGCGACGGCGGCGCCGCCCATGTTGAAGATGCCGCCGAGCTGCGGATTCTTCAGCTGCATGCCCGCCGGCGCCTCGCCGACGAGCTGCATCGCGGTCATGACATGCATCGACACGCCGGTGGCGCCGATCGGATGCCCCTTCGCCTTGAGGCCGCCGGAGGCGTTGATCGGCAGCTTGCCGCCGATCTGGGTCCAGCCTTCCTTGATGGCACGGGCGCCCTGCCCCTTGGGCGTCAATCCCATCGCTTCGTATTCGATCAGTTCGGCGATCGTGAAGCAGTCATGGGTTTCCACGAAGGACAGGTCGGAGAGCGCGACGCCGGCCTTTTCCAGCGCGCGCGCCCAGGCCACCGAACAGCCTTCGAAGTCGACGATGTTGCGTTTCGACATCGGCAGGAAATCCTGCGCGTGGGCGACCGCGCGGATCGCCACCGCGCGCCGCATCGACTTCGCGGTGTCGGCGTCGGTCAGGACCAGCGCCGCGGCGCCGTCGGAGACCAGCGAGCAGTCGGTCCGCTTCAAGGGGCCGGCGACGAACGGATTCTTTTCGCCTTCCGAACGGCAGTAGTCGTAGCCGAGGTCCTTGCGCATCTGGGCATAGGGATTGGCGACGCCGTTCTTGTGATTCTTGGCCGCGATCATCGCCAGCGCGTCGGACTGATCGCCATAGCGCTGGAAATATTTCTCCGCGATCTTGCCGAACACGCCGGCGAAGCCCGCCGGCGTGTCGCCGTCCTCGGGCAGATAGGACGCCCGCAGCAGGTTGCGGCCGACCTCCGGTCCCGGCGTCTTGGTCATCTGCTCGACGCCGACCACCAGCACGATCCTGGCCGCGCCCGAGGCAATGGTCTTGATCGCGGTATGGACCGCGGCCGAGCCGGTGGCGCAGGCGTTCTCGACGCGCAGCGCCGGCTTGAAGCGCAGCGCCGGATCGGCCTGCAGCACCAGGGCGGCGGTAAAATCCTGTGGCGAGAACCCGGCGTTGAAATGACCCAGCACGATCTCGTCGACATCCGCGGCCGCGATCCCGGCATCCGCCAGGGCCTCGTGCGCGACCTTCACGATCAGGCTTTCGACCGTCTCGGCCTCGAGCTTTCCAAAGGGCGTATGCGCCCAGCCGACGATCGATGCTGCCATGGTGTTCTCCCGGATCTTGCTATGAGGCGCAGACCGTAAATGGGCGCGCGCGGCCTGTTGCCGTGATCGTGAACATAAGCACTCCCGGCAGGTGGCATCAACTGGGCTTTGGCGCCGCGCCGCCTTGCGCTTGCCGCATCAGTCGATAGCATCGGCCGAAATCCAGCCGGAGCCGACGCCTTTGCCAAATGCCCAAGCCGCCACCCTCGATCAGCTGTCACATGCTCTGGCGCAGGGCCAGGCGACGAGCCGGTTTCTCGCTGAGGCCTGTCTGGAACGAATTCAGGACCCCCATGGCGAGGGATCGCGCGCCTTCGTCCACGTCGACGCGGAGGCGGTGCGGAGTACGGCGGACGCGATCGACAAATTGCGCGGCGCGCGCTCGACGCTGTCGCGGTTTGCGGGCATCCCGATTTCGGTGAAGGACCTGTTCGACGTCCAGGGCGAGGTGACGCGGGCCGGTTCGACGGCGCTTGCCGGCGCCGCCCCGGCCGGCGCCGATGCGACCGTAGTCGCGCGGCTGCGCCGTGCCGGCTTCGTGATCATGGGGCGCACCAACATGACCGAGTTCGCCTATTCGGGCCTCGGCATCAACCCGCATTACGGCACGCCCGCCAATCCTTGGCAGCGCGACACCCCGCGCGTTCCCGGCGGGTCGTCGTCGGGAGCCGCGGTGTCGGTGGCGGACGGCATGGCGCATGCGGCGCTCGGCACCGACACCGGCGGGTCGTGCCGGATCCCGGCGGCGTTCTGCGGAATCGTCGGCTACAAGCCGACCGCCCGGCTGATCCCGCAGACCGGGATCATCCCGCTGTCCCCCTCGCTCGACGCGGCCGGTCCGCTGGCGCGCTCGGTGCGTTGCTGCGCCAGCCTGCACGCGATCCTGAGCGGCGTGGAAGAATTCGCGGTGCCCGACCTCGCGGTGGAAGGACTGCGGCTGGCGGTGCCGCAGACGCTCGCGCTCGATGAACTCGATCAACCGGTCGCCAAGGCGTTCGAGGCCGCGACGACGGCGCTGTCGCAGGCCGGCGCGCATGTGGTGAACGCTCCGTTCGATTGTCTCGGCCGCATGCCGCAGATTAACGCCAAGGGCGGCCTTGCCGCGATGGAGAGCTACGCCTGGCACCGCGCGCTGATCGCCGAGAAGCAGGCGGCGTATGATCCGCGGGTGGTCAACCGCATCCTCAAGGGCGCCGATTGCTCGGCTGCCGACTATCTCGACGTCGTCGCCGCGCGCCGGACGCTGATCGCGGACGCGGAGGCCGAGCTTGCGCCGTTCGACGCGATGATGCTGCCGACGGCGGCGATCGTGCCGCCGAAGATCGCCGACCTCGTCGGCGACGAGGCCTATGCCCGGGCGAACATCCTGGCGCTGCGCAACACCACCCTGATCAACATGATCGACGGCTGCGCGATTTCGCTGCCGATCCATCGCGCCGGCGAGGCGCCGGTCGGGCTGATGCTGGCCTGTCGCGGCGGCGACGATCAGCGGCTGTTCGCGTTGGCGGCCGCGATCGAGCGGATCGTCAAGCCTGGCTAGTTTGCCCGATCATGCCTTAGTGAATCTCCGGGTCCGGCGTCGGCGCGCCTCCGGGTGTCGGTTCGAGAAAATCGAAATCGCAGCCCTTGTCGGCCTGGCTGACATGCCTGAGGTAGAGCAGGCCATAGCCGCGCTCGAACTTGGCCGGCGGCGCCGTCCACGCCGACCTGCGCGTCGCCAGCTCCGCGTCCGGCACCAGCAGGTTGAGCTTGCGCGCGGCGATGTCGAGCTCGATCAGGTCGCCGTCGCGCACCAGCGCCAGCGGTCCGCCGACGCTGGCTTCGGGCGTGACGTGCAGCACGCAGGCGCCGTAGCTGGTGCCGCTCATGCGCGCGTCGGAAATCCGGACCATGTCGCGCACGCCCCGCTCCAGCAGCTTCTTCGGGATCGGCAGCTGCCCCCATTCGGGCATGCCGGGCGCGCCCTGCGGGCCGGCATTCTGCAGCACGATCACGCAATCGGCGTCGATATCGAGCGCCGGATCGTCGATCCGCGCCGCCATGTCGTTGTAGCTGGCAAACACCACGGCGCGGCCGGTATGCCGGTGCAGGCGCGGCTCGGCGGCCGGCGGCTTGATGACGGCGCCGTCGGGCGCGAGGTTGCCGCGCAGCACCGCCAGGCCGTCACGCGCCACCAGCGGATTGTCGCGGCTGCGGATCACGTCGTGATTGAAGACGACGGCGCCGGCAATGTTCTCTCCGAGCGTGCGGCCGTTCACCGTCGGCGTATCGGGCGCGATCAGATCGCCAAGGTGCGCGAGCAGCGCGCGCAGGCCGCCGGCGTAGTAGAAATCCTCCATCAGGAAGGCCCCGGACGGCCGGATATTGGCAAGCACCGGCACCCGGCGCGCCAGTTCGTCGAAGCGGTCGATGCCGAGCGCGACCCCGGCGCGGCGCGCCATGGCGATCAGATGCACGATCGCGTTGGTCGAGCCGGCCAGCGCCAGCACGGTGGTCACCGCATTGTCGAACGAGGCCGCGGTGAGCAGATCGCCGGGCTTGAGGTCCTCCCAGACCATCTCGACGATGCGCTGGCCCGACTGCGCGGCCATCTGGGCGTGCCGGGAATCGGAGGCCGGAATCGACGCCGCCCCCGGCAGCGTAAGGCCGAGCGCTTCGGCCGCGCTCGTCATGGTCGAGGCGGTGCCCATCGTCATGCAGTGGCCGGCGGAGCGCGCGATGCCGTTCTCGATGCCTTGCCAGTCGTCCCGGGTGATCTTGCCGGCGCGCAGATCGGCCCAGTATTTCCAGGTGTCGGACCCGCTTCCCAGCGTGACGCCGTTCCAGTTGCCGCGCAGCATCGGCCCGGCGGGGACAAAGATGGCCGGGAGATTCATGGAAATGGCGCCCATGATCAGGGCGGGCGTGGTCTTGTCGCTGCCGCCCATCAGCACCGCGCCATCGGCGGGATAGGAGCGCAGCAGCTCCTCGGTCTCCATCGCCAGCAGGTTGCGATAGAGCATGGTGGTCGGCTTCTGGAATGGCTCCGACAGGCTGATCGCCGGCATTTCGACCGGGAATCCGCCGGCCTGCCAGACCCCGCGCTTGACCTCCTCCACCCGCTGCTTGAAGTGGCTGTGGCAGGGGTTGATGTCGCTCCAGGTGTTGATGATGGCGATGACGGGTTTGCCGGTATATTCCGCGCGGTGGTAGCCCATTTGCGCCGTCCGCGAGCGATGGCCGAACGAGCGCATGTCGCTTGCGCCATACCAGCGATGGCTGCGCAATTGCTCGGGGGTTTTCCGGGTTTTTTCGTTGGCCATGCCGATGCCTCGCGGGCGGAAGAACGGGTCTGCGTAGCTCACGCCCGAAGGCCCGACAAGTCCGGCCGGCGCCTCACCGGACGCACGCTCAAGAGCGCGCGCCGAGCGCTTTCCGGCGTGGCTATCGACGCGGCCATCAAGGAGAATTGATACCGTTGCAGCGCCAAATCGGTTACGTGGGACCCCGCGATTTTGCACCGCGAAATACGTGGATAACCAACCCCGTGATAAAACAACCTGGTTCCGCGAGAATCCGTTGCCGATACCGGATTTTCGCGTATTCAGACTTTATGTGCCCTCCGGCAAACCGGAGCCCGGCAAGGCAGAAAGACGGTCAATGACGGCTCGACGGTGGTCTCATGTTGTGGTCGCGCTGCTGGTATGCGCGGCGCTCTACGCCGGGTATTCGTGGTTCGTCGGCCAGAACAAGCAGCAGGCCAAGGCCCGCCCCGGCGTGCCGGTTACCACCATGACCGCGGAGCTGAAATCCTTTCCCGTCGTGATCAGCGGGCTCGGCACGGTGCAGCCCTACAACTCGGTCACCACGCGGACGCGGGTCGACGGCGAGGTGGTGAAGATCCTTTTCAAGGAGGGCGAGATCGTCAAGGAAGGCGACCTGCTGGCCCAGATCGATCCGCGGCCCTATCAGGCTGCCGTCGACCAGGCGACGGCGAAGAAGGCCCAGGACGAGGCAACGCTGCGCAATGCCGAACTCGACTTGAAGCGCTACCAGACGCTGGCCGTGCAGAATGCGGTCACCCACCAGACGCTCGACACTCAGGTTGCGCTGGTTGCGCAGGACACCGCGCTGGTGGCCGGCGACGTCGCCGCGATCGAGACCGCGCAGACCAACCTCGACTACACCCATATTCGCGCCCCGCTCACCGGTCGCGTCGGTTTTCGACTGGTCGATCAGGGCAACATCGTCAACGCGGCGAGCCAGACCGGCATCGTCACGATCACGCAGGTTCAGCCGATCACGGTCATTCTGACGGTGCCGGAGCGGCAGCTCGGCGAGATCTATGCCGCCATGAACCAGACCACCGTCGCTGCGGCGGTCTACACCCCCGACGGCGCGCACAAGCTTGCCGACGGCAAGCTCGCGGTGGTCAACAACCAGGTCGACAGCACCACCGGAACGGTCCAGATCAAGGCGACGTTCGAAAATCTCGACAACGCGCTGTGGCCCGGCCTCGCCGTCGTGGTCCGGATTCCCATCCGGGTGCTGGACAACGTCGTGGTGCTGCCGCAGACGGCGGTGCAGCACAGCCAGCAGGGCCTGTCCGCCTTCGTTGTCGACGACCAGCAGACTGCGAATTCCCGCGCGGTGGAGATCGGGCCGGGGAATACCGACAGCGTCGTCGTGACCAAGGGGGTGGCGCCGGGCGAACGGGTCGTCGTCTCCGGACAGTACCGGCTGCAGAACGGGGCCAAGGTCGCGGCGACCAATACGGCCAATCTTGGCGGGAGCCGGAGCGCCAGCAATGAGTGACGGCGGCCTCTCCGGGCCCTTCATCAAGCGCCCGATCGCCACCTCGCTGATGATGGCGGGAGTGCTGTTCGTCGGCCTGATCGCCTACCCGCTGCTGCCGGTCGCGCCGCTGCCGCAGATCGACTTTCCGACCATTGCCGTCTCCGCCAACCTGCCCGGCGCCAGCGCCGACACCATGGCCTCCTCGGTCGCCCAGCCCCTGGAAACCCAGTTTGCCCAGATCCCGGGGGTCTCGGAGCTGACGTCGACAAGTTCGCTCGGATCGACCTCGATCACCATCCAGTTCGACCTCAACCGCAACATCGATGGTGCCGCCAACGACGTGATGGCGGCGATCAACGCCGCCAGCGGCCAGCTGCCGAAGATTTTGCCGACGCCGCCGACCTATCGCAAGGTGAACCCGGCGGACTCGCCGGTCCTGCTGTTGTCCGCCACCTCGGATTCGATCCCGCTTACCGAGGTCGACGACAATATCGAGGTCAAGATCGCGCAGCAGGTCAGCCAGATTCCCGGCGTCGGGCTGGTCGGCATCGGCGGGCAGCAGAAGCCCTCCATCCGCATCCAGATCGACCCGGCACGGCTCGTGACCAAGGGGCTGTCGCTGGAAGACGTGCGCAACCAGCTGGCCGTCACCACCGTCGACAGCCCCAAGGGAATCATCGACGGCAAGCTGCGCGCCTACACCATTTACAACAACGACCAGTTGACGGTCGCCGACGACTGGAACGACGTCATCATTGCCTATCGCAACGGCGGACCGTTGCGGGTGCGCGACATCGGCCGCGCCGTGGCCGGCCCCGAGGACACCAAGCAGGCGGCGTGGTCCAACGGCAAACGCGGCATCTTCCTGGTCGTGTTCAAGCAGCCCGGCGCCAACGTGATCGACACCGTCGACCGCATCAAGGCAGCGCTGCCGCGGCTCGAGGCCGCGCTGCCGCCGGCGATCAAGATCAACATCGTCAGCGACCGCACCCAGACCATTCGCGCGGCGGTCGATGACGTGCAGTTCACACTTGCGATCACCATCGTTCTCGTGGTGCTGGTGATCTTCGCGTTCCTGCGCAGCCTCTGGGCCACGATCATTCCGAGCGTCACCGTGCCGCTGGCGCTGCTCGGCGGCTGCGCGCTGATGTGGCTGGCCGGCTACACGCTGGACAATCTGTCGCTGATGGCGCTGACGATCTCCGTCGGCTTCGTGGTCGACGACGCCATCGTCATGCTCGAAAACATCACCCGATACGTCGAGGCCGGCGACAGTCCGATGCAGGCGGCCTACAAGGGCGCCGGCGAAATCGGGTTTACGATCTTCTCCATCAGCCTGTCGCTGGTCGCCGTGCTGATCCCGCTGCTGCTGATGGGCGGAATCATCGGTCGGCTGTTCCGCGAATTCTCGGTGGTGCTGTCGATGACCATCGCGGTCTCGGCGTTCGTGTCGCTGACGCTGACGCCGATGATGGCGTCGCGCTTCCTCAAGCCGCATGCCGAAGAGCATCACGGCCGCCTGTTCCAGTGGAGCGAGCGGATGTTCGACGCCATGCTCGGCGGCTACACCCGTGCGCTCGATCTCGCCTTGCGGTTCCGGTTCACGACGCTGATGGTGTTCTTCGCGTCGCTGGCGGCGACGATCGTTCTGTTCGTGGTGATTCCGAAGGGCTTCTTCCCGCAGCAGGACACCGGCCTGATCACCGGTCAGTCCGAGGCATCACAGGACATCTCGTTTCAGGAGATGGTCCGCAAGCAGGAGCAGATCGGTGCCATCGTCCTCGCCGATCCCGGGGTCGCTACCGTCGCCATGGCGATCGGTGCCGGCGGCGGCGGCGGCGGCAACACGCTGAACACCGGCCGCATCTACATCACCCTGAAGCCGCGCGAAGAGCGCGACGCCAACGCCGACCAGATCATCGCCCGGTTGCGGCCCAAGTTCGACGTGGTCGAGGGAGCAAGGCTCTACCTGCAGGCGGCACAGGACGTCCGCATCGGCGGCCGCATCACGCGCACCCAGTACCAGATGGCGGTGCAGGATGCAGACATCGGCGAACTCAACACCTGGGCGCCCAGGATCGTCGACAAGCTGAAGACGCTCAAGGAGTTGAAGGACGTCGCGACCGACCAGCAGATCCAGGGCACGACGCTGACCATGGTCATCGACCGTGACCAGGCTTCTCGCCTCGGCATCCAGCCGCAGGTGATCGACGACACGCTGTACGACGCGTTCGGCCAGCGGCAGGTCACCCAGTACTTCACCCAGACCAATACCTACCACGTGATCATCGAGGTCATGCCGGAGCAGCAGGGCGACCTGCAGACGCTCGACAGCATCTACGTCCGCTCGCCGGTCACCGGCCAGAATGTGCCGCTCGCAACGTTCGTAAGCTGGACCACGCTGCCGGTGCAGCCGCTCTCGATCGGCCACCAGGGCCAATTCCCCGCGGTGACGCTGAGCTTCAATCTGGCGGAGGGCGTCGCGCTCGGCCAGGCTGCGGATGCGATCGAGAAAGTGCAGCGCGAACTTGAGTTGCCCGGCGCCCTGACCGTGCGGCTGCAGGGAACGGCGCAGGCCTTCCAGCAGTCACTCAGCACCGTGCCGCTGCTGATCCTGGCGGCGCTGATCGTCGTCTATCTGATCCTCGGCATTCTCTACGAGAGCTACATCCATCCGCTGACCATTCTGTCCACGCTGCCCTCGGCGGCGCTCGGCGCGCTCGCCACGCTGATGCTCGGCGGCTACGACTTCAGCCTGATCGCGCTGATCGGCATCATCCTGCTGATCGGCATCGTGAAGAAGAACGGCATCATGATGGTCGACTTCGCCATCGCCGGCGAACGCGACGAGGGCATGTCGAGCGAGGTCAGCATCCGCCAGGCGGCGATCCTGCGGTTCCGGCCGATCATGATGACGACCATGGCGGCGCTGCTCGGCGCGGTGCCGCTGATGCTCGGCACCGGCACCGGGTCGGAGCTGCGGCAACCGCTCGGCTGGTCGATGGTCGGAGGCCTGCTGGTCAGCCAGGCGCTGACGCTGTTCACCACGCCGGTGGTGTATCTCTATCTCGACCGGCTCTCGAACTGGATGAACCCGCGCGCCGACGACAGTTCGACGCCGGAGCCGCACGATGCGAACGCGCTGCCGCCCGA
>JBKQQE010000516.1:0-7637 GCA_052326245.1 Xanthobacteraceae bacterium
AGCACTCAAAACCCTCTCCGGCAGATCGAGGTATGTGAGTTCGGGAAGGTCAAGCCCGCGCATGACGACAATGAGCAATCGCGCGATGTTAGGGCGTTGATAGAATCCCCGCCCAGCGCGCGTCCGCGCCCCGGCTACGAACTGCGCTCCCGCGACACCTCGGCCCAGCAATCGTCGTTCTCGTAGACCCTGACCCTTTCGCAGCCGCTGATGCGCTGCAGAAACCATGCCGCGATCACTTCCGCGGTCGGGTTCTCGAGCCCCTCCACGTCGTTCAGCAGCCGATGATCGACGATCCTGATCAGCGGCATCACCTCGGCGTCGATCTCGGCGAAGTCCAGCACGAAGCCGCGGTCGTCGACGGCTCCCGCGACCACCACCTCGACCCGGTAGTTGTGGCCGTGCAGGTTCTTGCAGCGGTGGCCGTCGGGCAGGTTGGGCAGCCGATGCGCCGATTCGAAGCGGAAGGTGCGGCCGATCCGCGTCACCGTTCTGGTCGGTTCGACGGCCGACGGACCGGGAGCTGATTCGCTCCGGTCGAGAAGCGTCGGCTTGACATGGGTGGTCATGGGATCCCCATCAGTTTGTGGGTTTGCAGGCTGACGCGCCAGCGCGGGTTGGCCAGGCAGTAGGCCACCGCGAGCTGCGTGTTGCGGTCGCGGTCCGGTCCGTCCATGGGCTGCAGGAACAGGTGGGCGAACGCAAGATGTTCGAACCGCGACGGCTCCGCATCCTGCTGCGGATAGACCAGCTTGAGTTCCTGCCCCGATCTCTGCACCAGCGGCGCGCCGGCCTTCGGGCTGACGCAGATCCAGTCGATGCCCGGCGGGGCGGTGAGCGTGCCGTTGGTCTCGATGGCGATGTCGAAGCCGCGCGATTTCAGCGCCGCGACCAGTTCGCCGTCGAGCTGCAGCAGCGGTTCGCCGCCGGTGATCACGACGAACCTGCGCGCGTCGGCGGCCGAGCCCCCGGCGCCACGCCAGGTGCCGGCAATCGCCGCGGCCAGATCCTCGGCGGTCGCGAATTTGCCGCCGCCGTCGCCGTCGGTGCCGACAAAATCCGTGTCGCAGAATTGGCAGACGGCGGTGCCGCGATCGGATTGGCGGCCGGTCCACAGGTTGCAGCCCGAGAAACGGCAGAACACCGCCGCGCGGCCCGCCTGCGCGCCCTCGCCCTGCAGCGTGTAGAAAATCTCTTTCACCGAATAGGTCATGCCGACCGATTGCCGTTCGATTCCCGCGCCGGCAGCGGCGAAGCCCACCGCTGACGCACCCTTTAGTTCAAGCTCGATCCGGAAGGCGCCAGGCCCGATCACATGATCAAAACGTCTGCCGCGGCCGCCGAGACCGGGTTTTTAAACGCAGCCCGCGATTTGTAAACCACGCGACTCGTTCATGCCCGGCCTTGTGCCGGGCATCCATGTCTTCACTGCTTTGCAACAAGAAAGACGTGGATGGCCGGGAGACCTTAGTCCTAGCGATCCGTCAGAGACGGATCGCGCTGCCCGGCCATGACCAAGGATGGGTCAAGCAACATAGAAAATGCTATAGAATCAATATCTTGCAAACGGTGTCGCGGATTTGCGCCGCTAGGATCGCGCGATCGCGAAAAAAGTTGTCTCCGCCCGCGGTTGCCGCGGGCGGAGACAATGGACGGGCAAGGGCGCGTTGCGGACGCCGGCGTCCCGCCGTTACTTGTGCTGGCCCCACCACGGGAACAGCGAAGCCGGGAACTCGGCCGCATAGTGCCGGCCCTTCGGCGGGCTGGGCGGCGGCTCGTAGGGATTCGAACTCGGTTCGACGACCTTGCGATAGAGATGCCAGGTGGCATGGCCGAGCACCGGCAGCACCACGGCGAGACCGACGAAGGCCGGCAGCGAACCGATCACCAGCAACGCGGCGACGATCAGTCCCCAGACGGTCATGCACGCCGGATTTCGCACCACCACCCGCAACGAGGTCTGGATCGCGTCCGCCACATTGGCATGGCGGTCGAGCATCAGCGGAAACGCCACGACACTGATGCACAGCGCGACGATGGCGAACAGCAAGCCGACGCCGCACCCCACCACGATCAGCGTCAATCCCTGTTTCGTCGTCAGGATGCGTTCGAAGAAATCGGGAATGCTGGCGGCCGGCACGTAGCCGAAGATGGAGACGTAGATCGCGTCCGCAGTGGCGACCCAGACCACGAACAGGGTAAGCAGGATGGTGCCCAGTCCCAGCATGGCGCCGAACGACGGCGACTTCAGCACGGCGAAGGCCTGCCAGGCCGAAGCATCCTCGCCACGCTCGCGGCGGCGGCTGAGTTCATAGAGGCCGAGCGCCGCAAACGGACCGAGCAGCGCGAAGCCCGCGGCCAGCGGAAACAGCAGCGGCAGCACCGAATAGCCCAGCACCATGCGGGCAATCACCACCCCGAGCACGGGATAGATCACGCACAACACGATGGCGTGGCTCGGCACCGCCTTGAAATCCTCCCAGCCCAGCGCCAGCGCGTCGCGCAAGTCCGAGAGGTGAATGTTGCGTACGACAGGTGCGGCGGCGATGCCGGCGGAGCCGGGTAGATTCGCGACGTCTGGTGTGGCCATGACCACTGTCTCCCTGTGCTTTTCGTGCAGTAGCGACTCTTGCAGCACCAATCTCAGCGCGTCTTCAGGTCATGAAGACACGTCTTCGCTTTCATTCGCTTTCACCTGCGGTAGCCGCGGCCGAACGAAGCATGACGAAGAACATTCAACGAAAAAGAGCTTGCCGGTCGAAACCTGTCGCAGTCTGCTCGTCAACCTTAGCGCGATAGCCGCCAAAATAAAATAACGTTCACGCGCGCAGCGCGCCTGAATGTGTTAAGTTAGGGAACTTGAGGGGGCTGCTGCAAGCATTGCACTGCAAAATAGTTGACCGCACCAACTAATTCTCCTGAACGCGCGACCTGAGTTTGTGTTGGCGCACGCGTTGTGTGGCAGGTTCCTTTGTTGACGCGAGGCGCGATGCGTATCATCTTCGAGCTGCGGATGTACCGGCTGCGATGCGACTGACTGTTCGTAACTTCTGCGCGCTGTCCTGAAAAAATGCACGGTCTTGGAATTCGCTCTCTCTGGAATGCTCTCGGTCTTGATTCGGTGTCTTGGTTGACGTCGCGATTGATTGAATGGGCGATGCGGGAGGCATGACGATGGCGGGTGCGAGACAAGCCATCGGACCACGCTCTGGCGCTGCTTGTTGATTCGAATCCGACGCCGTTGAAGGCAAGGATGAACAAGCGATGGGTGTTGCGCTGGTACTGCTTCTGGTCGCGGTCGGTTCGGTGGTGTTCCATCTGCTGAGCCCGTGGTGGTGGACGCCGATCGCCTCGAACTGGCACTACATCGACAACACCATCACCATCACCTTCTGGATCACCGGCGTGGTTTTTGTCGCGGTGATCGGATTCATGGCCTATTGCGTCGTCCGCTTCCGCCATGTGGAGGGACGCAAGGCCGGCTACGACCCGGAAAACAAGAAGCTGGAGGGGTGGCTGACCATCGTGACCGCGATCGGCGTCGGCGCCATGCTGACGCCCGGGCTTTTCGTCTGGAACCAGTTCGTGACGGTGCCGGCGGACGCCACCGAGATCGAGGTGATGGGGCAGCAATGGCGCTGGAGCTACCGGCTGCCCGGCAAGGACGGCAAGCTCGGCACCACCGACGCCCGCTTCGTCAGCGCCGACAATCCGCTCGGCATCAACCCCAACGATTCCTACGGCAAGGACGACGTCGTCATCGACGGCGGCGACCTGCACCTGCCGATCGGCAAGCCGGTCAAGGTGCTGCTGCGGTCGATCGATGTGCTGCACGATTTCTACGTGCCCGAATTCCGGGCCAAGATGGACATGGTGCCGGGCTCGGTCACGTATTTCTGGATCACGCCGACCCGGACCGGGACCTTCGAGGTGCTGTGCGCCGAACTGTGCGGCATCGCGCATGCGCAGATGCGGGGCACGGTGATCGTCGAGGAAGAGGGCAAGTACCACGCCTGGCTGGAGAAGCAGCAGACGTTCGCGCAGCTGCAGGGTCAGCACGCGATCATGAAGGCATCCTTTCGGACCGACCCCGAGTAGGGCAGCGCGCCGCGACGAAGACGGCGCGGATAACGAAGACTGGGAAGATTGGATTGGGTGGAAATGTCGGGGCGCCGTTGTCGCGCCTGACTTGAAATAGCGGAGGCGTTCCGATGGTCGATGTCCCGTCTGATATCCTTGTCGGCATCCCGCCGGCCGAAGTGGGTGAGGTCGATCTCTACCATCCGCACAGCTGGTGGACCAAATACGTCTTCTCGCAGGACGCCAAGGTCATCGCCGTCCAGTATTCGATCACCGCGATGGCGATCGGCATGGTCGCGCTGGTGCTGTCGTGGCTGATGCGGCTGCAGCTCGGCTTCCCCGGCACGTTTTCCTTCATCGACCCCAGCCAGTATCTGCAGTTCATCACCATGCACGGCATGATCATGGTGATCTACCTGCTCACGGCGCTGTTCCTCGGCGGCTTCGGCAACTATCTGATCCCGCTGATGGTGGGCGCGCGGGACATGGTGTTCCCCTATGTCAACATGCTGAGCTACTGGATCTACCTGCTGGCGGTCCTGGTGCTGGTCTCGACCTTCTTCGTGCCGGGCGGCCCCACCGGCGGCGGCTGGACGCTGTACCCGCCGCAGACCATCCTGTCCGGCAGTCCGGGCCAGGAGGCGGGCATCATCCTGATGCTGGTGTCGCTGATCCTGTTCATCATCGGCTTCACCATGGGCGGGCTGAACTACGTGGTGACGGTGCTGCAGGGCCGCACCCGCGGCATGACCCTGATGCGGATGCCGCTGACGGTGTGGGGCATCTTCACCGCGACGGTGATGGCGCTGCTGGCGTTCCCGGCGCTGTTCGTGGCCTCGGTGATGCTGCTGCTCGACCGGCTGCTCGGCACCAGTTTCTTCATGCCGGCGCTGGTGGAGATGGGGCAGCTGTCGAAGTACAATGGCGGCAGCCCGCTGCTGTTCCAGCACCTGTTCTGGTTCTTCGGCCACCCCGAGGTCTACATCGTGGCGCTGCCGGCGTTCGGCATCGTCTCCGACCTGATCGCCACCCACGCCCGCAAGAATATCTTCGGCTACCGCATGATGGTGTGGGCGATCGTCGGGATCGGCGCGCTCAGCTTCGTGGTCTGGGCGCACCACATGTATGTGAGCGGCATGAACCCGCATTTCGGGTTCTTCTTCGCCACCACCACGCTGATCATCGCCATCCCCACCGCGATCAAGGTCTATAACTGGGTGCTGACGCTGTGGCGCGGCGACATCCACCTCACCATCCCGATGCTGTTCGCGCTCGCCTTCATCGTCACCTTCCTGAACGGCGGCCTCACCGGCCTGTTCCTCGGCAACGTGGTGGTGGACGTGCCGCTGTCCGACACCATGTTCGTGGTGGCGCATTTCCACATGGTGATGGGCATCGCCCCGATCATGGTGGTGTTCGGCGCGATCTATCACTGGTATCCGAAGGTCACGGGCCGGATGCTGGACGAGACGCTGGGACGCTTCCACTTCTGGGTGACCTTCCTCGGCGCCTACGCGATCTTCTTCCCGATGCACTATCTCGGCCTGCTCGGCGTGCCGCGCCGCTATCATGACATCGGCGACACCGCCTTCATTCCGCAATCGGCCCACGACCTCAACGCCTTCATGAGCATCGCGGCGCTGATCGTCGGCTTCGCCCAGCTGGTATTCCTGTTCAACATGATTCGCAGCCTGACCAAGGGCAAGGAGTCCGGCGGCAACCCGTGGAACGCGACCACGCTGGAGTGGCAGACCCCGGAGACCCCGCCACCGCATGGCAACTGGGGCGCGGAGCAGCCGATCGTCTACCGCTGGGCCTATGCCTACAGCGTGCCCGGGGCCAAGCGGGATTTCATCCCGCAGAACGAGCCGCCGACGGGCCTCGCCGAAGGAGCCCATGGATGACCGCCATCGTCCTGTTCATGGCAGGCGTCGCGGCGATCGCCGGATGGTGGCTGTCGCACCAGCGGCTGATGGCCAAGCCATGGCTGGAGGAAGGCGCGCTCGGCGACCTGCCGCAGCAGTCGTCGCTGCCGGTGGCGAAGATCGGGCTCGGCGTGTTCTGCGTGGTGATCGGCTCGCTGTTCACGCTGGTGATCAGCGCCTACTCCGTCCGCATGGACCTGGAGGACTGGCAGACGGTGCCGATCCCCAAGCTGTTGTGGTTCAACACCGCCGTGCTGGTGCTGAGCAGCATCGCGCTGCAGCTGTCGCTGGTCGCGGCGCGACGCGGCGACCGGGAGGGCGCGCTGACCGGTCTGCTCGCGGGCGGCGCTTCCTCCGTCATCTTCCTGGTGGGGCAACTCCTGGCGTGGCAGCAGCTTCGCACCGCCGGCTTTCTCGTGGCGGGCAATCCCGCCAATTCCTTCTTCTACCTGATCACCGGGCTGCATGGGCTGCACATCGCGGGCGGCCTGGTGGCGCTGGGCAGGACCACGGCGAAGGCATTCAGTGATCTGGCGTTGCCGAAGCTGCGCCCGAGCATCGAACTGTGCGCGATGTACTGGCACTTCCTGCTGGTGATCTGGCTGATCCTGCTCGGCCTGTTGACCGGGCAGGCCGATGAATTCCTCAAGATTTGTCACCAATTGCTTGGCTAGCGAGGGGATCAGATGACAGAGGCAGCGCTGACAGGAACGGGCAAGGCTCCCGCGCGACCCCCAGGCTGGACCGGCATCGTGGCCGACTGGTCGTCGGACCAGCGGGCCTTCAAGAACGTGTCCTGGGGCAAGGCCATGATGTGGATCTTTCTCCTCAGCGACACCTTCATCTTCGGCTGCTTCCTGCTGTCCTACATGACCGTGCGGATGTCGACGACGGTGCCATGGCCCGACCCCAGCGAGGTGTTCTCGCTGACCATTGCCGGAAAATCGCTGCCCCTGCTGTTGATCGCCATCATGACCTTCGTCCTGATCAGCAGCAGCGGCACCATGGCCATGGCGGTGAACTGCGGCTACGCCCGCGATCGCAAGAAGACCGCGATCCTGATGCTGGTCACCGCCGCGTTCGGCGCCACCTTCGTCGGCATGCAGGCGTTCGAGTGGACCAAGCTGATCCTGGAAGGGGTGCGGCCCTGGGGCAATCCGTGGGGCGCGCCGCAGTTCGGCTCGTGCTTCTTCATGATCACGGGCTTCCACGGCACCCACGTCACCATCGGCGTGATCTTCCTGATCATCATGGCGCGCAAGGTCTGGCGCGGCGATTTCGACACCGAAGCGCGCGGCTTCTTCACGAGCCGCAAAGGCCACTACGAGATCGTCGAGATCACCGGCCTGTACTGGCATTTCGTCGATCTGGTGTGGGTGTTCATCTTTGCCTTCTTCTATCTGTGGTGAAGGGGAAATCATGGCCGAAATCAGTTTGCAGGCAACCGCTCACGCGCCGCACGCGGCGGCTCCTGCTGCGCCCCACGCGGAGGGGCAGCAGCATCCGATCAAGCTCTATCTCACGGTCTGGGCCCTGCTGTTCGTCCTGAGCACCGGCTCGTACCTCATCGACTATTTCGGCCTCGAGGGCTATCTCAGGTGGTCCCTGATCCTGCTGTTCATGGTGCTGAAG
>JBKQQE010000517.1:0-2600 GCA_052326245.1 Xanthobacteraceae bacterium
CTTGGGCGGCCGGTCGGTGCAGAACGAGCGCATGGCGTCGTCGGGCGTCGGATCGAACAGCGTGTAGCCCGACTTGTCCGGCGGATCGCCCGCCGCGGTCTGGGCCATCGCCGGCGCCTGCGGGAGCGCCGGCAGCAGCAGCAGGCCGAAGCGGAACACCCGGGTCATGCGCTTTCCTTACACCGACTTGCCGCCCGGTCTAAAGGCCGCCCGGCGACCGGGCCCGGGCGCACGGCAAGCAATTCCCGCACCGTGACCATCAATATCCCGCCGTGCCAGTGTGGTGGTTCGTAAATTCGCTTCGTACTCGCGGGGACTTCACAAGGCTAATTACCGAACCAAACCACACTGGAATCTAAGATTTCTAGTGTCCTTTCGAATCCGATGTTCGCTTAGGAGTACGCCGCAGAATCAAGCGAACTTCGGATTCGGGACACTAGCGCAAGGGACCATGAATCGATTGTGACACTCACGCCTGTCCGCGGCTTGACGCGGTGCGAAAGACGCGACGGCCGCTTACGTCTCGAGCAGCTCCCGCAGCAGCTTCTTCATCACCTTGCCGTTGGCGTTGCGCGGCAGCGGCTCGGCGATGAGGTCGATGGTTTCGGGGACCTTGTAGTCGGACAGCTGCGCGGCGCAGAACTTGCGCAGTTCATGCGGCTCCAGCATCCGGTTGCGGGTGACGACGACGGCGTGGACCCGTTCGCCAAGCACCGGGCAGGGCCGCGCGACCACGGCGCTTTCCACCACGTCGGCGTGACCCGCCAGCACCGATTCGACCTCGGCGGAATAGATCTTGTAGCCGCCGCGGTTGATCATGTCCTTCTGCCGGTCGAGCACCCGCACGAAGCCGCGTTGGTCGACGGTACCGAGATCGCCGGAGTGCCAGAAGCCGCCGGTGAAGCTCTCGGCGGTGGCCTTGGGGTTGTTCCAGTAGCCCTTGATGACCGATCCGCCGTGGATCCAGATCTCGCCGACGGTGCCGCGCGGCACCTCGCGGCCGTCCTCGCCCATCACGACGATGGTGGCGCCCGGACAGGCGAGCCCGACGCTGTCGAGATGCGACGCGGTGTATTGCGGCGGCATGATGGTGGAGGGCGAGGTGGTTTCCGTGGCGCCGTAGGCATTGACGAGCTTGAGCTTCGGGATCTTGCGCGCCAGCTTCTCGATGGTCGCCACCGGCATCGGCGCGCCGCCATAGCCGCCGATGCGCCAGGCCGAAAGGTCGTAGGAGTCGAAATCCGCCTGCAGCAGGCAGAGGTTGTACATCGCCGGCACCATCACGGTCATGGTCGCGCGCTCGCGCGCCGCAATCTGCAGGTAGTCGGCGGCCTTGAATTCGGCGACGATGATCAGCGCCCCGGCGCACCGCGCCATCGCCATGATGTTGGCGATCATGCCGGTGACGTGCGACAGCGGCACCGCGGCGATCGAGCGATCGCTGCGCGTCAGCTCCATGCAGGCCTGGTAGACCATCGCGGAATGAATGACGTTGCCGTGGGTCAGCATCGCGCCCTTCGGCTGCCCGGTGGTGCCCGAGGTGTAGAGGATCAGCGCGGTGTCGTCCTCGGCGACCTCCGCGGGACCGTGCTGCGGCGCGGCCGCGCCGAGGTCGCGCCATGCATGGCTCCCATGCGCCACGCGGTGGCGCAGCGCCGGAACGTCGGCAGGGTCCGGCAGCCGCGCGGACAGTTCGGGTTCGTGGATGATGGCGCTGGCGCCGCTGTTCTGCAGCACGAAGGCGATCTCCCGCTTCTGCTGGCGCGTGCTCAGCACCACCGCGATGAGGCCGAGCCGGGCGGCGGCGAACATCGCCAGCACGAAGTCGATGCGATTGCCGAGCAGCAGCGCGATGCGGTCGCCGGGCGCCAGCCCGAGGCGGGCAAAGCCGGCTGCCAGCCGCGCCGACCGCTCCGTCGCTTCCGCCCAGCTCAGCCGCGTGTCCCCGGCGATCAGCGCTTCGCCGTCCGGGTTGGCCGCGGCGGCGTCCGCAATCATCTGCCAGACGTTGTTCGGCCGCTGCACGAAGGCCGGCACCACGCGGTCGCCGAACCGCGCCTCGCGCCGCATCGGGGGAATTGTGAGACCGGACCAGTCCATCGTTTCTTCCTTGTTGTTGCGGAAAGGGTCGGCGCGAATCTAGATGTACCGACGCCAGCGCACAAGCGGGCGGCCGCTCTCCCGGATCTGGATTTGACGATCATTGCGCGCGCGAGGTCGAGCGGATCAGTCGCGCAGCTTCTGCGCCCGGTACGCACTCGGCGTCGTGCCGACCGCCTTGCGGAAGGCGCGGTTGAAATTCGCCTGCGACGAAAACCCCGTGGCATAGGCGATGTCGACCAGCAGCCGATTACTGGTCAGCAGCAGCCGCTTGGCGAGGTCGAGGCGTTGCCGGCTGACGTATTCGTGCGGCGCCGTTCCGGTCGCCGCCTTGAAGCTGCGAGAGAAGTGCGCCGGGCTCATGCACGCCACCGATGCCAGTTCATTGACCGTGAAGGCCCGCTCGACCGAGGCGTTGATGAATTCCGTCACCCGCGTCAGGCGTTTCATATCGAGCGGTTTGTCGGCGCCGCCGGATTGTTTCAGGCGAACGGCCGTCG
>JBKQQE010000518.1:0-5249 GCA_052326245.1 Xanthobacteraceae bacterium
GCCATGTCGATCGTGCTGGCCGCATCGGCGCTCGGCTATGTCGCCAACTGGCTGACGGGCTGGGTGGCGTTCGACCGCGACGTGCTGGCCGGCCTCGGGCTCAAGGACAGCGAGAAGCTGGTCGGCTTCATTCACATCGGCCGCGCCAGCGGCCCGGCGGAAGACCGGCCGCGGCCGGATCTCGGCGACATCGTCAGCCGCTTCTAGGTGCCTCAGGCGGCGCGGGTCGCCTTGCCGCGCGAGCGGTTCAGCATCGCGGCGATCGCCGCGGCCGGCTTGGCAGCGCTGAACAGGAAGCCTTGCACCTCCGTGCAGCCTTCGGCGCGCAGATGCTCGAGCTGTTCCTCGGTTTCGACGCCCTCCGCGGTCGTGGCGATGCTCAGGCTGCGGGCAAGGCCCGAAATCGCCCGCACGATGGCGATGCAGTCGGCGCGGTCCGGCAGATCGCGGATGAAGGAGCGATCGATCTTGATCTTGTCGAACGGAAAGCTGCGAAGATAGCTCAGGCTGGAATAGCCGGTGCCGAAATCGTCCATCGAGATCCGCACCCCCAGCCCGCGCAGCTGATGCAGGGTCTGCAGGTTGGCTTCGGTCTCCGCGAGCAGCACCGACTCGGTGATCTCGAGCTCGAGGCGCTGCGCCGGCAGCCCCGAATGCGCCAGCGCCGCGATCACGGCGGGCACCAGATTCTTGCTCTTGAACTGCACCGGCGACAGGTTGACCGCGACCTTGATGTCGTCGGGCCACTGCGCCATGTCGGCGCAGGCGGTCCGCAGCACCCATTCGCCGATCGGCACGATCAGGCCGATGTCTTCCGCGACCGGGATGAATTCCGCCGGCGACACCATGCCCCGCACCGGATGCCGCCACCGCAGCAATGCCTCGAACGAGGTGATGCGATCGGCGGCGAGATTGACCAGCGGCTGGTAGTGCAGTTCGAGCTCGCCGGCGTTGAGGGCGTGGTGCAGGTCCGCCTCCAGCACACGCCGCGCCTGCGCCTGGCGATCCATCTCGGCCTCGAAGAAATGGTGCCCGCCACGGTCAGCCTTGGCGCGGTACA
Organism: Xanthobacteraceae bacterium; assembly: GCA_052326245.1. Taxonomy (GTDB): domain Bacteria; phylum Pseudomonadota; class Alphaproteobacteria; order Rhizobiales; family Xanthobacteraceae; genus Bradyrhizobium_A. The sequence continues at coordinate 1,061 of JBKQQE010000518.1, forward strand.
GCGCCATGTCGGCGTTGCGCAGCAAGAGCTCCGAGGAATCCCCGTCCAGCGGCGCGATGGCGATGCCGATGCTGGCGCCGATCGTGAGCTTCAGCCCGTCCACGTCGTAGGGTGCGCTGAGCGCGGCGGTGAGGCGTGCGGCCCTGTCGCCGGCCTCCGCCGGCCCGGAGATCGGGTCCAGGATGAATGCAAACTCGTCGCCGCCGAGCCGCGCGGCGAGATCGCCGCCGACCACGGCCGCCTTGAGACGGAGCGCAACCTGCTGCAGCAGGCGGTCGCCGACCGGGTGGCCGAAGCTGTCGTTGACGGACTTGAACATGTCGAGATCAATGCACAGCACCGCCGCCCTGCGATCGGTGCCGTTGCACTGCTCGACGGTATGCTTCAGGCGCTGCTGCAGCATGACCCGGTTCGGCAGGTCGGTCAGCGCGTCATAATGCGCCATGTACGAGATCTTCTCTTCGGCCTTGCGGCGCTCGGTGACGTCGATGATCGACACCAGGAACGCGTTTCGACCGCCGAAGCCGACGCGGCGGCCGCAGGTGACGACGTCGATCTCGCTGCCGTCGGCGCGCAGGTGGCGCCAGCTTCGCCGCGATTGATAGCTGTCGTGCAGATTCTGGATCGCCTGAAGATGGAGATCGCGCTCGTCATGCGGCCAGATGTCGCCGAGCTTCATCGCCAGAAAGGTCTCGCGGCTGTAGCCGTAATGGTTGACCGCGGCCTCGTTGACGCTGAGGAATTCCAGCGTCGCCTCGTCAAACAGCCACATCGGCATCGGATTGTTGTCGAACAGCAGGCGGAACGACTGTTCGCGCCGCTTCAGGTCGGTCACGTCGGTCAGCGTGGCGGACAGCAGATCGCCGATCGCCGCGACGCTGATCCGGATGTGGCTGCCCTGCGAGGACGCGATCTCGAACTGCGCCGGCTCGCCGCTGTCGATCACCGCGCTGAGGCGCCGCAGCACCTCGGCGGACGACAGGTCGTGCTGCCCCTCGCTGAGCCGGTGCCAGCGCAGCGCCTCGAGCGGTCGCTGCAGCAGGTGCGACGCGCCCTGGTTGAGGTCGACGATCTGAAAGTCCACCGTGGCGTTGGTGGCATTGCGGCAGGCCGAGAGCGCCAGAAATCCTTCCGCGGTCGCGCGGAAGATGGTGTCGACCAGGCTGTAGCCGCCGCCGCGCTCGTGCACGTAGGCCGAGACCAGGGGCGGCCCCCAGCGGCATTCCATCGGCATCGCGTAGATGTCGAAGGTGCGCACGATGCCGTTGGCGACATGGTAGGCCGATGTCGAATAAGGCCGGGAATTCTGCAGCGCGTTCTCCGCAGCCTCGGAAAGGATTCCCCGGTATTCCGGCGCGAGATCGGCGACGCGGGTGTCCCACGCGTCCTCGCCCAGCCATTGCCGCACCGCGCGGCCGGTGCGCATGATCGTCAGGGTTTCGCCGCTTCCCTGCAGCAGCGCCATGTGATCGGCCAGCCGACCCATGCTGCCGAGCACCACTTCCTCGTAGGACGGCAGCTGATGATTGGGGCGCAGCGCGGCGAACCATTTGCGCCGCAGCGTCTCGATGTCGTTCACCGGCCCGAACAGGGCCTCGTCCTCGACAGTCTTTCTGGCGGCAACCACGGTATTCCCCACGCACTGCAGGCAGCGAAATCGGGGGCGACTACAACCGTGCCACGTTGATGAGAGGTAAAGGCCTTGCCGGGCGGCGCGATTATGACACTTTTAAAACATCTGATGGTTAGCGTGCTTAAATCATTGTTTCGTCAATGCGCGACAACCTCGACCTCGCCGTCGACGCCATTCACCACATTGAACGAGCGCTCGAACACCTTGCCTTCGTTCTTGGCGATGGCGCGGTATTCGCCTTCCGCCAGGATCACGCGCGGAAACGCGCCGATCGATTCCTTGATGACGTCGCCGGCGGGCGTGATTACCGACCACGCCGTGTTGGCGAGCGCCTCGCCGCCCTGATCGCCCACCAGCTTCAAGGTGATGACCGCGGCACGGTGGGTGACGGTGACGTCCGTCAGCTTGCCGGCCTGAATGCGGATATCGGACCGCACCACCGAATTGGCGTCGCCGTAATTGGAAATGATGTAGTAGGTGCCCTCGGGGACCACCACGATATCGCCGGCGGCGACGTTCTGCGCGATCGGCGCGCGTTCGCCGACTTCGAACTGGCTGCCCTTGAATATGCTGAAGGCGATCTGGCTCGGCGGAATCTTGCTGGTGCCGACCCGGCCCTCGACGCGCAGGCCGCCGGCCGGAAGCTCGAAGGATTCGCGGATGGTCTCCTGGCGCAAGGTGACCGGCCGCACCGCGCTGACCAGCCCGAGCCCGACGTGAACCACATAGCTGCCCGGCGGCAGCACGATGTTGGGCGTCGGCGCGTGTTCTTCCCGGATCAGCTTGAAGGCGCCGGAGGCGTCGGGCTTGTCGGAGTAGACGCGCCAGACCAGTCCGCTGTTGACCACCGGCAGATCCTTGCCGTAGCGGGCGGTCAGCGCCAGCACGCCCTGGCCGGGGGTCGCGACCGCGGCCGCAGCCGCGGGCGGCACCGCCAGCGGCGCGGCCGCAATCGGCGGCTGCACGATCTGGGCTGGCAGGTTCGGCGGCGTCGCCTCGGCCCCCGACGGCGGTGCGAGGGGCATCGCCGGCCCTGCCGGGGCTTCGGGCACGCTGCCCGGGGGCACCGGCGGCGGCCGCTCGGTAAACAACTGGGCGCGCGCGTATTGCGGAACCGGCCCGACCAGCGCCATGGCGAGCGTATAGACGCCAACCATCGCCGCGCGCCGCCAGAGCGGCGGCCTGTGATCATGTGACAGGTTCATGGCAGGGTTTTTCACTGAAAACACGGCGAATTCAAGCCTGCGCTCACAGGTTCAAGGTGGGTTCGAGCGGGCTGGCCGACCGCAGCCCGCAACCGGTATCCTGGTGGACAAGGATCGATAGGCCTTGAGCCTTGCATTTGCAAATCGTGTAGCCACGTCAACGGCAGGCGACTGCCGCCCTGGCCGCGCGCATGCAGCGTTGGGCGTGTCCGCCCGGCGCCAACCCTGGAGATGACGTGGTGCTTGAGAATTTGATCGGACGAAACCGTGACAAGTCGGGGCTCGGCACCGACCGGCGGCCGACGATCGGGCTTGCGTTGGGCGGCGGCGCCGCGCGCGGCTTCGCGCATATCGGCATCCTGCGCACGCTGATCGAAAACGGCATTCGGCCCGATATCGTGGTCGGCACCTCGATCGGCGCGGTGGTGGGCGGCTGCTACGCCGCGGGCCATCTCGACGCGCTGGAGAGCTGGGCGCGCGCGCTGCAACCCAAGAACATCTTCGGCTATCTGGATATCCGTCTCAACGGATCGGGACTGATCGGCGGCGACAAGCTCGCGGCGGAGCTGGAAGCCACCATCGGCAAGATCCGGATCGACGACCTGCCGCTGAAATTCGCCGCCATCGCCACCGAGGTGCAGACCGGCCACGAGATCTGGCTCACCCACGGCCGCGTCGTCGATGCGATGCGGGCGTCGTATGCGCTGCCGGGCATTTTCGCGCCGGTGGCGATCGGCGACCGCTGGCTGGTCGACGGCGCGCTGGTCAACCCGGTGCCGGTCTCGGCGGCACGCGCGCTCGGCGCGGAAATCGTCATCGCAGCCAATGTCAGCACCGACGTGTTCGGCCATGGCACCATCATCTCCCGTCACGGCGCCACCGACGATCGCGCCGAGGAGGCCGTCAAAGAGGCTCCGGCGAAGCGCGGCATCGCCCAGTTTTTCTCACCCGAGCGCACCGTCAAGCGCGAGTTCTTCGGCAGCGAAAACCGCCGGGGCATTTCCACCGTGATGGTGGACGCTTTCAACATCATGCAGGATCGCATCACCCGCGCGCGCCTCGCCGGCGATCCGCCCGACGTGCTGATTTCGCCGCGCGTGGGCAAGGTCGGATGGTTCGATTTCCATCGCGCCGAGGAAACCATCGCGCACGGCGCGCGCGCAGCCGCCCGCACGCTGGAATCGATCCAGGAGGCGATCGCGATCCTGTCGCCGACGTCGAGCAACGTACCGGGGATCGGCGAAAGCGGATCCCCGCCGAATTGACAACGAAAAGTCGGCGGCGCTGCTCGGGCGCCGCCGCAACTTCTGAAAACTGGCGCTAGTGTGGTGGTTCAGAAATTCGCTTCATT
>JBKQQE010000519.1:0-8317 GCA_052326245.1 Xanthobacteraceae bacterium
CCAATCGGGCGAACCCACGTCACCTGCAAAATTCGACATAGGGGAAGCGAACCCTCTTGCGGTATCCGCAATCTGTGGTTTAATAGAACAAAACATGAACGATGTTTCACGACCATTCTGATTTCCGTGTCATCCACTTCCAATTGCTTCCTTTTGCTCCCCACACCCGCCTCCGCACCGCAGATCCCGCTCGAAGGGCCGCTCCATGCTGCAAACCCTCGCCGTCTCCGACTATCGATCGATCAGAAATCTGGTGGTGGCGCTGGCGCCGCTCACCGTCGTCACCGGGCCCAACGGCAGCGGCAAGTCGAGCATGTACCGCGCGCTGCGCCTGCTTGCCGACACCGCACAGGGCAACCTGGTGAACTCGCTGGCGCGCGAGGGCGGTCTGCAGTCCACCTTCTGGGCTGGTCCGGAAACGATCAGCGCGTCGATGCGCTCGGGCAAGTATCCGATCCAGGGCGTGGTGCGCACCGCAGCGCAGCGGCTGCGGCTGGGTTTCAACGCCGACGACTTCGGCTACGCCATCGACCTCGGCTATCCCGCCGAGGGCGGCAGTTCAGCGTTCTCGCTCGACCCCGAGATCAAGCACGAGGCGATCTGGTCCGGGCCGGTGCTGCGGCCGGCCGCGCTGATGATCGAGCGGCGCGGGCCGCTGTTGCGCGCGGTAGCGGAGAGCGGTGCCTGGGAGACCATTCCCGGAGCGCTGTCCGGCTTCGAGAGCATGATGACCGAGTTTTCCGATCCGCGCAGCGCGCCGGAAATGATCACCATGCGCGAGCGGATCCGCGCCTGGCGGTTCTACGATCACTTCCGCACCGACGTCGGCGCGCCGTGCCGCCAGCCGCAGCTCGGCACCTACACGCCGGTGCTCGGCAACGACGGCGACGATCTCGCCGCGGCGCTGCAGACCATTCGCGAGATCGGCGATTCCGACGGCCTCGATGCCGCGATCGACGATGCCTTTCCCGGCGCGAGCGTGGAGATCCACGTTCACGCCGGCTGGTTCGACGTCGTGATGCGCCAGCACGGGCTGCTGCGCCCGCTCAAGGCCGCGGAACTGTCCGACGGCACCATCCGCTATCTGGTCCTGGTGGCGGCGCTGCTGACGCCGCGGCCGCCGGGGCTGATGGTGCTCAACGAACCGGAGACCAGCCTGCACCCGGACCTGATCCCAGCGCTGGCCCGCCTGATCGAGGCCGCGTCGAAACGCTCGCAGGTGATCGTGGTGTCGCATAGCGGCCTGCTGGTCGAGGCGCTGTGCAAGGTAAGCGGCACGCGCTTCATCGAATTGCGCAAGGAATTCGGCGAGACCTCGCTCGCCGACGACAAGCTGCTCGATCGGCCTCGATGGGAGTGGCCGAAGCGCTGACGGTCGATCGCGGCGGCCGCTACTCGCCGTCGCGCAGCCGCCGCCACACCGCCCCCAGCACGTTGGAATAGTCGTCGGTCCAGACCCGTTCGTCGTCTTCGGGCTCGGTCAGCGCCCAGACATCGCTGGAGGCGAGCGAGCCGACATCGGCCTCCTCGCGCGCCGACACCACCACATTGGTCGCGAAGATGTACTCGTCGTCGCGGCCGGAGTCCTCGTTGTAGACCCAGCTCTTGAGATCGTTGGCCTCGGCGATGCCGACCACCACGCTGGCGAGTTCCAGGTGGCGGTTGGAGACATGCATGACCACCGCGCCGTGCGGCTCCAGCTTCGCCTTGTAGATCGCCATCGCCTCTTCGGTGGCGAGATGAATCGGGATCGCATCCGACGAATAGGCGTCGACGATGATCAGGTCGTAGACGCCGTCGGGCTCGCGCGCAAAGGTCAGGCGCGCGTCACCCATCACCGGCCTCAGGTCGGGCATGCAGGAAGAGATGAACGAGAATTTCTTCGGATCGCGCGCGGTGTCAACCATGCTCTGGTCGATCTCGAAGAAGGTCCAGTTTTCGCCCGGCCGCGCGGCGCAGGCCAGCGTTCCAGCGCCCAGGCCGATCACCGCGACGCGCAGCGGACCGCCCTTGCGGGCGCGGATCGCCTCGATCGCCTGACCGATGCCGCCGTCGTTGTGATAATAGGAGATCGGCTCCGGCCGGCCGGTGATCGGCGTGCCGTCGTCCTCGTGCAGCTTCTGCGCGCCGTGGATGGTGGTGCCGTGCATCAGCACGTGATACTGGCCGTGCGGCGTCTCGACGATCTTGTGCACGCCGAAGAAGCTGCGCACCGTCTCCACCCGACCATCGTCGGCGGGATAGACGCGGATCAAGACCACGGCGAGCGCCACCGCGGCGGCGACCGCCCAGCGGTTGGCCTTGAGCCCCACCGCAATCAGCACCGCAACGGTGGCGGCGACCGCGGCGACGATGACACGATCGGTCTCGAACAGCGACGATACCTTGCCGGTCATCATGGCCGGCGCCAGCGAGGCCGCCGCCACCAGCGCGACGATGAGCCAGATCACGGGCGACAGCCGCGGCCAGCGCTCGGCGCCGGCCGGACGGCACAGTGCCGCGAGTACCAGCAGGATCGGATATTCGGCGATCCAGCTGAACGTGTAGGGCGCCACCAGCCCGGCGAACAGGCCGCCGATCATGCCGCCCAGCGACAACGCGACATAGAACCCGGTGAGGTAGCGCGACGCCGGCCGGGTGCGCGCCAGTTCGCCGTGGCTCGCCATGGCGATGACGAAGAAGCAGAGCTGGTGGCCGCCCAGCGTCAGCAGCAGGTTCTGCTCGCCGCCGATGGCGAGCAGCACCACGATGCCGGCGATGGCCACGGGTTGCAGCGCCAGCATCCAGCGGTGCGGCAGCAGCGGCCGCGACTGGAACACCAGCACCCAGGTCAGGAGGTAGAGCGACAGCGGCAGCACCCACAACAGCGGCGCCGCCGCGACGTCGGTCGAGATATGCGCCGTCACCGCGATCAGGAGCCCCGACGGCACCGCGGCGAGAAAGATCCAGCGCAGCCTGAGCCGCCATGACGGCGGCACGGCCGCGGCTTCGCCGGCCTCGGCGGCGGCGTCGACGAACGGCGGCGAGCGCCATAGCAACAGGCCGCAGCCGGCAATCAGCAGGATCAGCCCGGCATAGCCTGCGGTCCACACCAGGTTCTGCAGCCGCAGCGTCAGCAGCGGCTCCAGCAGCAACGGATAGGACAACAGCGCGAGAAAGCTGCCAATATTGGAGGACGCGTAGAGGAAATACGGGTCCGGTCCGGCGGGGTGGCCGGTGCGGACGAACCAGGCCTGCAGCATCGGATTGTTGGCGGCCAGCGCGAAGAACGGCAGCCCGATCGACACCGCGAACAAGGCCAGCAGCCAGAGCGCGTAGCCGCTCGACGGCGGCGTGCCGAAGCCGCTCGCGATCGACAGCGGCAGCGCCAGCAGCGCCACGAGGAGCACGGCGAGGTGAATGACGATCGGCGCCCTGCGGTCGCGGAACCGCATCAGCAGATGGGCGTAGGCGTAGCCCGCCAGCAGCAGCGTCTGGAAGAACACCATCGCCACCGACCACACTGCCGGCGATCCGCCGAGCCGCGGCAGCACCATCTTGGTGAACATCGGCTGCACCGAGAACAACAGCAGCGCGCTGACGAAGATCGCGGCGGTGTAGACCGAAAGCACGAGCGCATCTCGGCGCGGCGGGCCGGCGGGTGGTTCGGTCGATGTCATGTCGGCTCCCGAATGCGGTCCGGCGGATCCACACCGGGGAACGGATTGGACCACAGGCCCCGGCGGCCGGCAACTCGCGTCGGCGCGGCGGCAATCCTTGCGCCCCGAGGGCCGCTGCGGCCCCCGATAAAACCGCTCGCCTCGGCGCGGCGGCGCGACTATGACAGGCGGATGTCTGACTACGATGCCATCATCATCGGCGCGGGCCACAACGGCCTGACCTGCGCGGCGTATCTCGCGATGAACGGGCTGCGGGTCAAGGTCGTCGAGCGCCGCAAGGTGGTCGGCGGCGCCGCCGTGACCGAGCAATTCCACCCGGGCTTCCGCAACTCGGTGGCGGCCTACACCGTCAGCCTGCTCAATCCGAAGGTGATCGCCGACCTGCGGCTCGACCACCACGGGCTTCGCATCGTCGAGCGCAAGGCCCAGAACTTCCTGCCGGCGCCCGACGGCCGCCATCTCCTCACCGGCGAGGGCCGCACGCAGGCCTCGATCGCCCGCCTGAGCGCGCGCGATGGCTCCCGCTTCGACGCTTTCGCCCGCGACCTCGAAGCCATCGCCGACGTGCTGCGCGCCTTCGTGCTGCGCGCCCCGCCCAATCTGGTCGAGGGCTTCGGGTTCGATGCCGTGCGCGAAGCCGCCAACGCGCTGGTGAGCGCCAATCTGCTGCGCGGCCTGTCGCTCGCGCACAAGCGCACGCTGCTCGACCTGTTTACCCGCTCGGCCGGCGACATGCTGGACGACTGCTTCGAGAATGATCTGGTCAAGGCGCTGTTCGGCTTCGACGCCATCGTCGGCAACTATGCCAGCCCCTACGCCAACGGATCCGCCTATGTGATGCTGCACCACGCCTTCGGCGAGGTGAACGGCCGCAAGGGCGCCTGGGGCCACGCTGTCGGCGGCATGGGCGCGATCACCCAGGCGATGGCCAGCGCCGCCCGCGCCCATGGCGCGGAGATCGAAACCGACGCCAGCGTCCGCGAGGTCGTGGTCGAGCGCGACCGCGCCGTCGGCGTGGTGCTCGATACCGGGGCGACCCAGCGCGCGCCGATCGTCGCCAGCAACGTCAATCCGACCCTGCTCTACACGCAGCTGGTGCCCGCCGGCGCGTTGCCGCAGGATTTTCTCGACCGCATCCGGACCTGGCGCAACGGCTCCGGCACGCTGCGGATGAACGTCGCGCTCGCCGCGCTGCCGTCCTTCACCGCGCTGCCCGGCGGCGGCGACCACCTGACCGCCGGCATCATCATCGCGCCGAGCCTCGCCTATATGGACCGCGCCTGGCTCGACGCGCGCGAGCGCGGCTGGAGCCGCGAGCCGGTGGTCGAGCTGCTGATTCCCTCGACGCTCGACGATTCGCTGGCGCCGCCCGGCCAGCACGTCGCCAGCCTGTTCTGCCAGCATGTCGCGCCGCGGCTGCCGGACGGGACGTCATGGGACCAGCATCGCGACGAAGTCGCCGACCTGATGATCGCCACCGTCGACCGCTACGCGCCCGGCTTCAGGCAAAGCGTCATCGCGCGCCAGATCCTGACGCCGCTCGACCTGGAGCGCGATTTCGGATTGATCGGCGGCGACATCTTCCACGGCGCGCTGACGCTGAACCAGCTGTTCTCGGCGCGGCCGATGCTCGGCCATGCCGACTATCGCGGTCCACTAAAGGGGCTGTACCACTGCGGCGCCGGGGCCCATCCCGGCGGCGGCGTCACCGGCGCGCCGGGTCACAACGCCGCGCAGGCCATCCTGCGCGACCGTCGAGCCCTGTTCGGAAATTAGCGCCCACGGCCCTTCAGGCGGCAGGCCGGAACGTTTCGTCGAAGCGGACCTTGCCGGCCTCGAAGGCCCGCCGCAACGCACCGCATTGAGGCTTTCGAAAACGGAAATCTTAACTACACATTCACGCTGCCGCCAGTCGCGCCCGACGGGCCGAGGTCAACACGGTTTTCGTGAAGTCGATTAACTGCGGCGGAAACCAAAACGACTATGGTCGTGCGATGGCGCATGGTGTCGGCGCTCGGAGTGGAAGAGCCAATGCTGCGAGACGGAGAGGCGGCTTCGCCCGCAGCGATACTGATCGCCGACGACGACAGGACGCAGCGCGCGATCATCGAGGCGGCCGCCGCACGCCTCGGCTTTCGCGTGACCAATGTGGCGACGGTCGACGCCGCCGACCATTTCCTCGGCAAGGAACGCTTCGCGACCATCATCGTCGACCTCGCGCTCGGCGAGCGCGACGGGATCGAATTGCTGCGGTCGATCTCGACGCTGCGGCCGGTCCCGCACGTCATCATCGTCAGCGGCTGCGAGGAGCGCATCCTCAACGCGGCAGTTCGCTTTGCCCACGCCGCCGGCATCACCGGCGCGGTCGCCATGCCCAAGCCGATCGACATCGGCCGGCTGCGCGACCTGCTCGGCAGCGCGCCCCCCGCACGTCCGGCCGCCGGTCCGGTGGCGGCGTTTCCGCCGATGACGGCGGCTGCGATCGCGCGCGGCCTCGACAACGGCGAATTCTTTCCGGTGTTTCAGCCCAAGATCGATTTGTCGAACGGAAGGATCGCCGGCTGCGAGGCGCTGGCGCGCTGGCGGAGCCCGCATCTGGGCACCGTCGATCCCGCCGACTTCGTCGCTGTCGCGGAAGCGACCGGCCAGGTCAAGGATATCACCCGGGCCATGCTCGAGCGGTCGATCGACTGCGCCCGTGACTTCACCAAGCGCAATCCGGATTTCGTGCTGGCGGTGAATGTCTCCGCCGGTCTGTTGTCGGACCTGTCGCTGCCGGACGAGGTCGAGCGCATTCTGGCAGGGTGCGGCGTGCAGCCAAGATCGCTGCTGCTGGAAATCACCGAGAGCGTCGCGATGTCGGATATTGCCCGCGCCACCGATATTCTGGTCCGGCTGCGGATCAAGGGCATCGGCATCGCGATCGACGACTTCGGAACGGGCTACTCGTCGCTTGCGGCGCTCGCGCGCATGCCGTTCAGCGAATTGAAGATCGACCAGTCGTTCGTCCGCAACTGCGTCACCGATGCCGACCTGATGAAGATCGTGCGCGGCTCGATCGCGCTGGCGCACGAATTCCGCATGAAAGTGGTTGCCGAAGGCATCGAGGACGACACCACGATGCAGGTGCTCGCCGCGGCAGGATGCGACCTCGGCCAGGGCTTCCTGTTCGCGGCGCCGCTGCAGCGCGACGAATTCATCGCGTGGACGGGCGACTGGGCGGCGCGCGACCGCAAGCAGCCGTCAGCGGCCTGATTGGACACCGGCCGCACGCTGTGGAGGAGGCTGTGGACAGCCTGTTGACAAGGCTGTGGATTGGCTGTGGAAGGGAGCGGTACAGGCTTGTGCGCAACCCTGTGCGTGAGCCTTGATCAACGCCGGGATAGGCTGTCAATTTCCGGTGCGGCATCCCTCATAACCCATTCCAGATCCTGATGAATTCCAGCACCCCCAGATCCCGCTCGGCCGCGCCCGCAGCACGCGCGAGCTTCACCATGGCCGACGAACGCAGCGCCAACCGCGTCGTCGACGTGCTGGCGGAAAGTTTCGACAACAACGAGGCCGCGATCGCCGCGTTCGAACGGCCGGACGGGCGCTGGGACGTCACGCTGTATTTCTCCGATCGTCCCGATGAGGCGGCCGTTCGGGCGCTGGTCGAGCTGGCCTCCGACGCGGCGACCGCGCAGGCGGTCGCCTTCGACAGCGTCGAGGCGCGGGACTGGGTCAAGGCCAGCCTCGAGGGGCTGGCCCCGGTCGCCGCCGGGCGATTCACGGTGCATGGCCAGCACGACCGCGCGCGCGTCCCCGTTCATGCCATCGGCATCGAGATCGAGGCGGCGCTCGCCTTCGGCACCGGCCATCACGGCACCACCCGCGGCTGCCTGTTGCTGCTCGACCAGGTGCTGCGGTCGCGATGGCCCCGGCGCGTGCTCGATCTCGGCACCGGCACCGGCGTGCTGGCGATCGCCGCCGCCAAGGCGCTGCGGCAGCCGGTGCTCGCCAGCGACATCGACTGGCGCTCGGCCCTGGTGGCCCGCGACAACGCACGTTTGAACGGCGCGGGCAACCTGGTCACGGCGGTTCACGCCCCGGGTTTCTCGTCGCCGAAAATCCGGGCGCGCGCGCCGTTCGATCTGGTGCTGGCCAATATCCTGGCCAATCCGCTGCGGCGCCTCGCCACCCCCATGGCGCGGCATCTGGCGCCGTCGGCTCTGGTGATTCTCTCCGGGCTGTTGCCGCATCAGGCCAATGGCGTGATCGCCGCCTACCGCGCCGCCGGTCTCGTTCTGGTCAAGCGGCTGCAGCTCGAGGGTTGGACCAGTCTGCTGATGCGCAAGGCCTGACGACGTAACTCCGCAAGAGCAAGAACAGCCGACCACGGCTGACAAGAGCGTCGGCTGTCTCCGGCAAACCTTACTGGCGCGAGCGGGACCGGGTGAGGCGATTGATCATCTGCACCACAAAGCCGCGATGCGAGCGGATACGTGTGGCGGACAGATAGTCGATCCTGGAAAAATGGTCCGGGGTCGACAGCGGGTCGGATCCGGGAGGGGGGTCTGCAGCGGAAGGAGCAGGAGACGGAGATCGGGACGACGACGCGGTCGCCGATTCGCGACGGGCTGGCGGGGGCAGCTTCTCGAACGTAAAAGCGGGCATCG
>JBKQQE010000520.1:0-6534 GCA_052326245.1 Xanthobacteraceae bacterium
TTTGCGCTGGATCAATCGGTAGGCCGCTGCCGCACTATTGTACGAAACATTGCCGTTTGAATTGATCGATGACGCGCGGTCGATTACCATTTCTCACATGGCAATTTGACAAATGTCACACGCCGATCGAACTGAGAACAGGACGCAAGGTTGTTACGCCCGCAGGAACTGACGCAACTCAAGGCCCTCCCTTTGTTCGCGGAGATGGACGCGGCGGCCTTCGCCGCCCTGCTCGATGCCGCGCTGCAGCAGCAATTCCCCGCCGGCGTGACCCTGATCCACGAGGGCGAAACCGCGGGTTTCCTGCATGTCCTGGTCGACGGCCTGGTCGAGATCTTCACCGAGCAAAGCGGCGACGAATGGGGCATCTCGCTGATCAGCCCGGTCACGACCTTCATTCTTGCCGCGGTGGTGAGCGAGCAGCCCTACCTCAATTCGGCCCGCACGCTGGCGGAATCACGGGTTTTGCTGATCCCCGCGCCGCGGGTGCGGGCGATTTTCGACCAGGATGTTGTCTTTGCCCGCGTCGTGGCGCGCGAACTCGCTCTGGCGTACCGCGCCTCGGTCAAGAAGCTGAAGGGCCACATGATGCGGTCGAGCATCGAACGCCTGGCCAACTGGGTGCTTGCCGAGGCAAGCCGCGACACCAGCCAGGCCAACATCGTCATCCCGTTCGACCGCGGCACCCTGGCCTCCCATATCGGCACGACCCGGGAAAACCTGTCCCGCAACCTGGCGCTGCTGACCGAGCACGGCGTACGGATTCGCGGCCGCGAGATCGTGATCGACCGCAAGGAGCAGCTCGAGGCCTTCGCCCGGCCGCAGCGACTGATCGACGACCCGAGTTCCTAGTGGTCCGATTCTAACATTCGCATACCGTCGCCGCTGTCACTTTTGCGAATGTTAGAATCGATGGACCACTAGCAAGTATAGGATTTCTAGTGGAGTATTGGATTTGACATTCGCTTTGAGAGCTCGCGGCGATGCTGAATCGAATGTCAAATACACTCCACTAGCATCGATGCCCGCGGGGTCGATCAGGCGCGCGCCCGCTGCCGCGCCGCCTCGGTGCTGCTTCGGGTACCGTGGGAGGCCGCCAGCAGCTGGCGGATCTGCTGCGCCGGCACCGGCGGGCTGAACAGATAGCCCTGCGCCTCGGTGATGGTGCCTTCCAGCGCCACCAGTTCGAACTGCTCGCTGGTCTCGATACCCTCGACCACGACGCTCATGCCGAGGTCGGCGCTGAGCCGGGCCACGCCGCGCAGCAGGGTCAGGGGGCGGTCCTTGTCGATGCCCTCGAGGAAGGAGCGGTCGATCTTGACCTTTTGCAGCGGGAAATTGTTCAGGTAGCTGAGGCTGGAATACCCGGTACCAAAGTCGTCGAGCGAGATCCGGATGCCCGCGGCCCGCAGCTGCGCCAGCACGTCCATGGTCCACTGGGTGTTGCGCAGCAGCGACGACTCGGTAATCTCGATCTCGAGCCGCTCGGCCGGAAGCCCCGAGACCTCGAGCGCGAAGCGCACGTCGGTCATCACGTCGCGGCGATGGAATTGCTGCGACGAGAAGTTGACGGCGACGCCGACCCCGTCCGGCCACTGCATGCATTCCATGCAGGCCTTGCGCAGGATCCAGCGGCCCAGATCGACGATCAGGCCCATGTCCTCGGCGACTGGAATGATTTCCGACGGCGGCACGTAGCCGCGAACCGGATGATTCCAGCGCAGCAGCGCCTCGCAGGTGGTGATCCGCCCCGATTTCAGATTGACCAGCGGCTGGTAGAAGAGCTCGAATTCCTCGTTGGCGAGCGCGTGACGCAGCTCCAGTTCGAGCGTGCGGCGGGTTTCCACCGTCTGCGCCATCTCCTCGCGGAAGAAGCAGAAGGTGCCGCGGCCGTCGGCCTTGGCGCGATACAGCGCCATGTCGGCATTCTTCAGCAGCACGTCGATATTGGCGCCGCTCGACGCCGTCGTCGCGATGCCGATGCTGGCGCCGATCTCGACCAGATGGCGGTCGATCTCATAGCGCTCGCTGAGCCGGTTGACGACGCGGCGGGCCAGCGCCGCGGCATCCTCGATCGACTTGATCCGGTGCTGGAACACGACGAATTCGTCGCCGCCGAAGCGGGCGACGAAATCCTCCGGCCGCAGCATCTCGCGCAGCCGGTCGGCCACGGTGCAGAGCAGATGGTCGCCGCACGGGTGACCCAGGGTGTCGTTGACCTGCTTGAACTGGTCGAGGTCGATGAACAGCAGCGCCGACAGCGGCTCGTCCTCCGGCCCCGACGCCAGCAGATGCTCGATCTCGTCGCGGAAATGCAGCCGGTTCGGCAGGCCCGTCAGTTCGTCGAAGCGCGCCATGTGGTTGATCTTGGCTTCCGCCGCGCGCCGCTCGGTGATGTCCTCGACCAGCACGACGGAGCCGCCCGCCGCCATCGGCTGGAACGTCCACTCCAGCGCCCGCTCCGGCGTCACGGAGGCGTCGAAAGTGGTGATATTGGCGGGGCGGGAAGCCTCGATCTCGGCGATGATGGCGTGGGCGCTCGGCCCCGACAGCGTCTTCGCGGCGACGCAGGCCGCGGCCAGGCCTTGCACGGTGGTGTCGCGCTGAACCAGATCATCGGGGACACGCATCATCCCCGAAAAGCACGAATTGATGACTGCGAGCCGGCCGTCTTCGGCGAACATGCACAGCCCGTTCGGCATGTTGTTGAGCGCCGTGTCGAACTGGGCCGCCAGCGCCGCCTCGCGCTGGGTGGCGAGCAGCTGCTTCACGAAGATCTCGTGAAGATTGAGATTGATGTATTTGAGGCCGATGAAGAACAGCCCCAGCAGCACCGAAAACCCGAGGTAATAGAGGTCGCCACGCAGCGCGAGACCGATCGACATCGGCGCGCAGGCCAGGATCACCTGCCACTGGATGATCCGCGGCCGCCCGTAGTTGCGGCCGACGCTCGCCGCGGAATAGCCGATCGTGACGCCGATGGCGAGCAGGTGCACGACGGCGTCGTCGCTCACGACCAGCACGGCGAAGCACCACAGGCCCATCGATGCGGACAGCAGATAGATGCCGATGGCGTAGCGCCGCTCCCAGAGCTGCGCCAGTTCGAACGTCAGCGGAACCGTGCGTCGTTCGCGCTCGTAGCAATACATCTGCCATGAGCGGGCGACGCAAATCACCGCGATCAGCGCGGCGCAGGGCCACAGCCAGATGTTGCCGGTCCGGATGGCGGTCATCACCGCCGTCAGCGCGAACACCGCCACCCCCGCGAGCATGGGGACGAAGTTATGGAATAGCGAATCCGTCAGCGCCGCCGATATCGACGGCGGCAAATCCTTTTCCGCAGGCAACTGCTTGGGGTCTGCCGTTTGCATGGGCTCGGTCATTGCTGGGAAACGCACGACGTAGTCTTACCGCCAGCTCATGAAGCATTTCTGAGGGAATATCGTTACCGCGCGGTTTACTATTTCCGGGGCACGCGAAATTTGCGCGTCATTTCAGCGCACTAGGCAATGCTTGCCGACCTCGCGGCAAGCCCGGCGGATTGGCAACGTCTGTTACGATAACAACGGCGACCAGGCCGGGTCGGACGCGAAGCCCGGCGTCGGCAGCCGCTGTTCGTTGCGCCCGGAGATGTCGACCGTGAACAGCGAGGGGCCGGAATTGCCGCCGGGATCGCGGAAGAACATCACCACCCGGCCATTGGGGGCGAAGGTGGGGCCTTCGTTGTGGAAGCCCGAGGTCAGGATGCGCTCGCCGGAGCCGTCCGGCTTCATGATGCCGATCGCGAACTGGCCGCCGCCCTGCTTGGTGAAGGCGATGTAGTCGCCGCGGGGCGACCACACCGGGGTCGAATAGGTGCCCTCGCCGAACGAGATCCGCTGCGCCTGTCCGCCGCCCGCCGCCATGACGTAGATCTGCGGCTTGCCGCCGCGGTCGGATTCGAAGCAGATCCGGGTGCTGTCCGGGGCATAGGAGGGCGAGGTATCGATCGCCGGGGTATCGGTCAGCCGCGTCATCGATTTCGACCGCAGGTCCATCACGAACAGGTTCGAATTGGCGCCCTGCTGCAGGCTCATGATGATGCGCTGGCCGTCTGGGGAGAACCGCGGCGAGAACGACATGCCGGGAAAATTGCCGACGATCTCGCGCTGGCCGGTCTCGATGTTGAACAGATAGACGCGCGGATCGCCCTGGCCGAACTCCATATAGGTGATTTCCTGGGTCGAGGGCGAGAACCGGGGCGTCAGCACCAGGTCGGCGCCGCGGGTCAGATAGCGCACATTGGCGCCGTCCTGATCCATCAGCGCGAGCCGCTTGATGCGCCGCTCCGCCGGCCCGCTCTCGTCGACGAAGACGATGCGGCTGTCGAAATAGCCCTTTTCGCCGGTCAGGCGCTCGTAGATCTGGTCGGAAATGATGTGGGCGATGCGCCGCCAGTATTCCGGCGAGGTGAAATACTGCTGGCCGGTGAGCTGCTGGCCCGAGACCACGTCCCACAGCCGAAATTCAGCCTTCAGCCGCCCGTCGGGCTGGCGCGTCATCCGCCCGGTGACGAGCGCCTGGGCGTTGATGGTGCGCCAGCTGGCGAACTGCGGCGCCGCGTCGATGTTGGAGATCTTCTCGATGAAGGCGGCGGGATCGACCGGGGCGAACAGGCCACTGCGCTTGAGGTTGTTGGTGATGACCTGCGACACCCCGACGCCGACCTCGGCGTCCGCCGGCGAGCCGGCGACGAAATTCGGAATCGCGATCGGCAGCGGCGTGAATTCGCCTTCCGGAATGATGACGCGTTTCGGCGCCTGGGCGAAGGCGCCGCGCAGCTGACCGCCCGCCAGCACGCCAAGCGACGCCATTCCAAGCACAGTCTGCCGGCGACTCAGGTGGAACGACATTTCACGCAATCCATCTCTGTCGGTCATTGTTACGGGCTTTGTTCCACGGTTGCGACGGCCAGCGCGGCAACCGCTGTCAAATCTTCTGCTCGGTGAATACCGGCGCGAAATATTTCCATTCGTCGAAATAGGCCGCGGGAAGATTGTACGGCTGGCATTCGATGATCGCGCGCAAGGCGCTCTCCTGATAGACGCGAAGATACGGCGTGGCCGGCGTCCCTTCGGGGACGGGCATGCCTTCGAGCGTGCCGTCGCGCTTCAGCCTGATCGAGAAAGTCACCTCGGTCTGCTGCGCCTCGATGCCGCCATACGGCTTCTTCCAGCAGCGTTCGACCTGGGACTTGAACAGCGCGCCCCAGGTCGCGGAATTGTCGGCGGCCTTGCCCTTGGCGAGCCCCAGCGCCGCGTTGGAATTCAGCGTCTCGCCGGTCACCGCCTGCCTGGACGGATCGCGCTTGTCGAGCAATGCTGCGATCTTGGTCTGATCGAAGGTCCGCTCCTTCGGCTTCGGCGGCTGCGGCGGTGCCGCGGCCTGAGCCGGCTTCGGCGGCGGCTTCTTGGCTTCGTCCTTCTTCAGCGCCTCGGCGATCGGATCGACCTTGGGCGGATCCGGTTTCTTCTCGATCGGCTTCGGCTCGTCCTTCTTCTCGACGGCCTGCTTCGGCGGATCGGGCTTTTTCTCGACCGGCTTGTCCAGCGGCTTCGGCTGCGGCGGCGGCGCGGTGTCGGTGACGACCGGCGCCTTGTCGGTGATCTTGCCGACCAGGTCTTCCGCGGGCTTCGCTTCCGCGACCTTCTCCGCCAGCGGCTTGGGATTTTCCTTCTTGCCGGACTTCATGCCGGCCATCACCTTGGCAAGCTGGTCCTCGGAAATGACGTCGACCGCCACCGAATCGACCGGCGCCGCCTCCAGCGGCCGCGCCGAAAACGACACGATGCCCCACCCCAGCACGGCGAGGTGCAGGGCAATCGAAGCCAGCAGGGTCTTGTCGATCTTCACGGTCAGGACTCTTGCTCTACCCGCTCTACCTCGGTCGACGTCGCCATCCACCGGCGCGCCACGGTTTAGGTCCCCTGCTCGGGAACAATGACCACGTTGGCCTTGAACCCGGCGTTGCGAATGAACCCCAGCAGTTTCATCATTTCCGTATAACAAACCTCCCTGTCGCCCCGCAGGAAAATCACGCTGTCGGCGTCGGAACGGGTTTCCCGGATTGCCTTGATTTTGGGCCCCAGTTCAGCGAGCGGAATCAAGGTGTCGCCCAGATAGAGCTCCACCGTCGAATTGCAGGCTCCGCCGGTGCGCTTGACCGACAGCGTCAGCGGCTGCGCGTTCGACGAGAGCGAGGTGCCGCCGCGGGCGACCGGCAGATCGATATCGATCGACGTCGTCATCAGCGGCGCCGAGACCATGAAAATGATCAAGAGCACCAGCATCACGTCGACCATCGGGGTGACGTTGATCTCGGACATGACGCCCGCGCGCCGGCCGCCGCGGCCCCGCCGCCGGCCTCCAGACGCCCCCGCTGCGCTCATTCCCATAACCGACCCATCCCACCCGATAACCTAAGACTACTGCCCCGACGCGACATTGACATGGCCCGGAGCTGGCCCGGACCCGGCGCCGGACCTGCGTCCGGCC
>JBKQQE010000521.1:0-3293 GCA_052326245.1 Xanthobacteraceae bacterium
GCACCAAAGAAAAAGCCGCCCGAAGGCGGCTCTCAATTCAAATCTACGAATCGCAAATCAGGCGGCCAACAATGCTGGCTTTGCCTTCCGGCGATAGGCCATGAAGCCGATGCCGGCGAACCCGAGCAGCAGCATCGCCCAAGTGGATGGCTCGGGAACCGTGCTGACATTTATATTTGCAAACTGAGGCGTCTCGGTCGTTGCAGTCCACGAGACGCTAGTAAGCCCGCTAAAACCGCCGCTGAAGAGATAGGTTTGAAAGCTGGTGTTGCTTACGTCGAAGGTTTGGGTAACCGTTCCACCACCGACCAGCGTTCCGATGAACGTTGTAGGTTCCGTAAGTGGTTTAGAGCCGAGGTACATTTCCGCCAGATCAATCGATTGAATAGCAAAGGGCCTGCCATTGATCGTCGTGAGTGTCGTCGTGTCCTGATAGTTGCTGTCGAAAAGATTATTCTCTCCCGCATAGCGGGGATCGAGGGACCCCAGATAATAAAGGCCATTTGGTGCGGAGATACTGTAGTTAAGCTCTTGATACGGACTAGTCACAGGGTGACTGCCGAAACCGGGGCTAACGCCATCAAAAGTAATGACATCCGCCATCGCTGACGTACTGACGAGCGCGGCGGCAAGGCTTAGAATTGCGTACCTGTATTTCATCTAAAACCCCTGCATTTAAAACATCTCGCGACAACTTCTTTGAGTTGAAAGTTTGTCGCAAGACTATCTCGACTTCAAGACAAGAAACGTGGTTGGGTTGGAATTTTTTGCGCAGTTTTTTTGCGCGCAAACGCCGCTCCGGAAGGCGACCCGGTGCCGTCTGCCGGCATCAACGGCATGCCGGGCCTGACCCGGCCCTTGAAAACCGGGCATGCACTGGTTACAGGCTTCGCCTTTCGATCCCCGGTAGGGCCGTGGTTTATGGGATGCGAACGTCACCGCCTTTCAGTGTTTTGTCGACGATCTTGGTGTCCGGAATTCTCGCAATCTGATCGATCTCTATATAACATGTTGATCAGGTAGAATGTCGCTGTTGGGTCAGACTCGGAAGTGGCGCTGCGGTTGTCGAGAGTCCGTTCCAGCCCTCATAACGGACATCGACCGGCTCGGTGCATGTCGCTATGCCGAACCGAAAAATTCTGTCCGATATTTTTGGCGGTCTATTCAAGGTCCGAAAGCGCCCCCCCGCCCCCCCCCTTTACCCGTGGCCACCGGAGGGGGTCTCTCGGTCTAATTGGATCGGATGAATAGCGCCTTTAGGAACGTCGCTGGTGCGTTAAACTTGATAAGCCGCCGTTCGCCTATGCCACGGTTGCTGACGCTTCTGCGGAGTTGGGGTAACCATGGGGTAACGTCCAAGCTGTTGATTCAACTGTTCCCGATTTGCCTATTATAACCACTATCCTATCATATCATTGATCTTAAATAAGATTTCGTGCGCGATTCTACCAATAATCCCCTTCACACGGGAGAGGTCCAAGGTTCGATCCCTTGTGCGCCCACCATCCGCAAGCCGGCCTGCACCAGCTACGTTCCACAGATTGCGCCGCACCTGGCTTCGCCGACCGCGCCCCGCAGCTATTTCAGCGACGACGAGATCGCGGAAAATTTCGAACTGAGCTTGATGCCGAGATTGTTCACCGCGGCGATGATCGCCAGCGAGATGCCGGCGGCAATCAGGCCATACTCGATCGCGGTCGCGCCGCGCTCATCGGCCAGGAACCTGCGCACAAGATACATTTAGTTCTCCACCCATGTGACCACCATCGTTTCTGGATGAAGAAGGCGAGTTCTCTCGCCGCGACCGTATTACCGGCAATGTTCTGCTCGGTGCTTAATCGGGGTGGTAAAGATTTCGCAAACAGGAATCCGCGCGCAAGAAAGACGCCACGGTGATTCAAGGACTTCGCGGCGCCGCGCGGCGCGCAAGCCCGGCGCGGGGGTAACGCAATGCCCGCAATGCGCGCATTGTCGTTAATCTTCTCTTTTAGCGTGCAGGCACTGCACGCCTGCAAAGGCGCGAACCATCGTGATTGTGGGGGGGGGCAAGCGGATATCCCGCCGCCGGAGCAGAGCGCGCCCGGAGCGACGGGCGCAGATTATTTCAGCGAGGAGGCGATCGCGGAGTACTTGCTGCTCATCACCGAGCCCAGGCCGTTCACGGCGGCGACGATGGCAACCGAGATTCCGGCCGCGATCAGGCCGTATTCGATGGAGGTCGCGCCCGACTGGCAGCGCACAAACTTCAGCAACGTCGTCATGGTTTGCCCTCGCCGCTCTTTCCTGGAGACAGCAGGAAAAGTAGTCGGCAAAAACTGCCGAATGCTTAACAGTGGAACCAAAATGTTTAAGGTCGCTGAGAACTCTTCGCTATTGAATTAATGGCTCCGCAACGATGCGGAGTGACCGGGCGACGCCGCAAGCTGCGTCACATCACCACCTCGATCAGACGCGGTCCCTTCTGCGCGTTGGCGTCGGCCAACGCGGCATTCAAGGCCTCGGCCGTGCTGACGGCGCGGCCTTCCACGCCCATGCCCTTCGCCAGCGCCACCCAGTCGAGCGCGGGGCGGTCGATGGTGAGCATGTCCAGCGCCCGCTGGCCCGGCTCGCCGGCTCCAACGCCGGCGAATTCGCCCCGCAGAATCTGGTAACTGCGGTTGGCGAACACCAGGGTCGTGACGTCGAGACGTTCGCGCGCCTGGGTCCATAGCGACTGCAGCGTGTACATCGCGCTGCCGTCGCCGACCATGCAGATCACCTTGCGATCGGGACAGGCCACCGCCGCACCGGTCGCCACCGGCGTCGAGAAGCCGATCGATCCGCCCATATTCTGCAGCCAGTCGTGCGGCGCCGCCGCCGCCGTCGGCGGAAAGAAGCCGCGTCCGGTGGTCAGGGATTCATCGATCACGATGGCATTGTCCGGGATCGCGCAGGCGATCGCCATGGCGATCGCCGCATGGGTCAGCGCGCCGCTCGGCTTGACGAGGTCGACGCGGTTCTGCGGCCGGACGTCGGCCTGCCGCGCGCCCAGCGCATCCGCCAGCGCCTCCAGCGCGGCAACGGCGTTGTCGCTGCTGTCGCACAGGCGGTGCACCGCGCAGCCGTCGGGTAGCAGCCGGCTCGGCTTGTCGGGATAGGCGAAGAACGCCACCGGATCGGCCGCGTCGACCAGGATGGCGTGACGAAAATCCGTCAGCAGCGGCAGCGCCTGCTCCACCACATAGGGGATGCGCTCGATGGCAAAGCGGTCGCGCCCGCGCGCCATGCGCGGGTTGTAGGTCTGGCCCATCACC
>JBKQQE010000522.1:0-17526 GCA_052326245.1 Xanthobacteraceae bacterium
CGCCTTCCGGCGACATCTTGCCGAACACGGCACCCGCCCGGGCGCTGGCGTCGAGGTGCTGCGCGACGCGCTTGATCTGGTGCGCGAGCGCCTTGCCGCCGACGTCGCCGCCTAAAAAATGGCCTAGCGCGCGCTACGGATAGCCGCGCAGCTGCAGGCGGTCGGCGCTGACCTCGAAGCTTTCCAGCCGATCGAGGAAGCTCATGCCGAGCAGATTGGTCTTCATCGATCCGCGCGGCACCACGAGCGCCGGCACCGAGCGCTCCACCAGGCCGCCGACCGCGAGGCGATCCAGCGTCAGCCGCGCCGCCCGCGTCGGACCATTGGCGGTTTCCACATCGACATCGTAGTCGAGCATTTCCAGCGGCAGCCCGGCGGCCTTGGCGGTTTCATAGGTCAGCACCACCCAGGTCGCCCCGGTGTCGATCACCATCGGCGTCGAAACACCGTTGACCTTGGCGTGCAGGGCGAATTCGCCGCCGCTGCCACGGGGGATCTCGGCCAGCCGCGCATGGGCGACCGGATGCGTCTCCATCAGCTGCGCCATGCCGCGGCGGGCCTTGTCGAACTGCACCGGCGCGCCGATGGCGAACGCGGCCGCGCTGATGGTGGCGACGAGGGCGACGATCGCAACCGCGCGGCTCATGGGCCGGGCCTCATGGCGCCGCGGGCCGGGCCGGGGGCGGCAGTCCCGCCGCGCGCATGCGCTCCGGCAACTTCCGGATGATCGCCGCGCGCTCGGATGGCCGCAGCGTCGCCCAGGCGCTGATTTCCGCAAGCGTGCGGCCGCAGCCGCGGCACAGGCCGCTCAACGGATCCATCACGCAGATCTTGGTGCAGGGGCTTTCGATGGTCACGCATGTGTTGAGGCATATTCCAGGATTGACGGCAAACAGAAATTCTCGAAACGGCTAGAGACCTGTTCCGGCGTTCATGATGGGGGCATTGCGGCGCCGGCCATCGCCGGCGGAGTTCTGGCGGGGTTGCAGCGGCGGCGACGACTCCTGCAACGGGGCGAGCGCCGACATCACCCGCTCGGGCGGGAACGTGACGATGACCTCAGTGCCGATGCGCAGCTTCGATTTCAGCGTGAAGGTTCCGCCATGCATGTCGATCAGGCTCTTGGCGATGGGCAGGCCGAGACCGGCGCCCTGTTCGGCCGACTTGATCGAATTCGAGCCCTGGCCGAACGACGCCAGCACGATCGGGATCTCGTCCTCCGGGATCCCGGAGCCGGTGTCCTTGACGCTGAGATACTGTCCGCCGGAAGCGGTCCAGCCGACCTTGAGCCAGATCTCGCCGCCGGGCGGGGTGAATTTGATGGCGTTCGACAGCAGGTTGAGCACGATCTGCCGCGTCGCGCGCTCGTCGCCCCACAGCCGCGGCAGGTTCTGTTCGAACACCTCATGGATGGTGATGCCGCGGCTGGTGGCGCGCAGCTTCAGGAGATGATGGCAGTCGGCGACGATGTGCACCAGCGAGATCGCTTCCTCGTTGAGCTCGTAGCGGCCGGCTTCGATCCGCGACAGGTCGAGAATCTCGTTGATCAGATTGAGCAGGTGCACGCCGGAATTGTGGATGTCGGCGGAGTACTCCTTGTAAACCGGGACCGCGTGCGGCCCGAAGATCTCGCTCTTCATCACTTCCGAAAAACCGAGGATGGCGTTGAGCGGCGTGCGCAGCTCGTGGCTCATTTGCGCCAGGAACCGCGACTTGGCGACGTTGGCCGCTTCGGCGCGGTAGCGGGCCTCGTCGGAAATCGACTTGGCCTGCTCGAGTTCGCCGATCAGCGCGTCCTTCTCGGCGCGCGCCTCGATGGTGGCGAGCGTGGTCGAATGCAGCCGGTAGGCCAGCAGCACGAAGTAGCCCTCGGCGGCAATCGCCAGCAGCGCCAGCACGTCGTCGTCGAAGGTGCCGCGCAGCACGAAGTTGAGTGCGATGGCCGAGGTCACCGGCAAGGTCGCCGCCAGCGCCGCAATCGGCTGGCTCGCCGCCAGCATGCTGGAGACCGCGACCACCAGCAGCATCACGAACAGCATCAACGTGTTGGAGACCACGTCGAGACCGCCGGGGTGAACCAGGATCGCCGACCACGCCAGCCCGTAGAGCAGGTCGAGAACGACGAAGCGCATCCGCCATTTGCGCGCATGCGACGCGGACTGGCTGGCGGCGAGGAACTTGCGGCAGGTGTGGGTGATGACGGCGTGAATGGCGAGGATGGTGCAGGTCCACGCCGCCGCGCCGATCGGCTGGACCCAGAACCCCGACAGCAGCCCGGTGGCGACCACCAGCAGCATGACGATCAGGGAGGCCGACAGCCGGGTCTGGGCGTATTGCCGCAGCAATTCGTGGTCGAAGGCCGGCCGGGTGCCGCTCATCGAGGTCAGGCGATCGCGGGCTTCCCGGACACGCTGTGCTGCGGCGCGGCGGCTGCGCGCCGGCGAGGGAGCGGGCGGGTCGGCCGGCGCCGGGATGATTTCGGGTGTCTCGCCGGTCATACTCATCGACAACTATAATTCCCGCACGCGCCTGAGGCTTGCCGGGCCAGGCGCGGCCCGCAGTACCGCGAGAACTCTCCTGCCGCGCAGGCGCAGCCCGGACGACGCGAAACGGCATTGCCGCCGTCTTATCGTTGTGGCGAGAAATCCTTAAGGCTGGCCTTCAAGGTCAATCGATTTTGGTGAACAAAGCGTTAAATTCCGGCGGCTAGTGTCCCGGTTCTAACATTCGCGTCACTTTGCGGCGGGCTCCACCACACTTCAGCGCTGCAGGCGGGCCATCAGGCTCGACGTATCCCAGCGCGCGCCGCCCATCTTCTGCACTTCGGAATAGAACGCATCGACCAGCGCCGTGACCGGCAGGCTGGCGCCGTTGCGCCGGGCTTCCGCCAGGCAGATCGAAAGATCCTTGCGCATCCAGTCGACGGCGAAGCCGAAGTCGTACTTGCCCTGGTCCATCGTCTTGTAGCGGTTTTCCATCTGCCAGGATTGCGCGGCGCCCTTGGAGATGGTCTCGATCACGGCGGTCACGTCGAGCCCGGCCCGCTTGGCGAAATGCAGCCCCTCGGCCAGCCCCTCGACCAGACCGGCGATACAGATCTGATTGACCATCTTGGTGAGCTGACCGGCGCCGGAGGGGCCGAGCAGCTTGCACATGCGCGCATAGGCGGCGATCACCGGCTCGACCCGCGCATAGGCCGCGTCGTCGCCGCCGCACATCACGGTGAGCGCGCCATTCTCGGCGCCCGCCTGTCCGCCGGAAACGGGCGCGTCGATGAATTTCAGGCCGCGCTTGTCGGCCTCGGCGCTGAGCTCGCGCGCGACCGCCGCGGACGCGGTGGTGTGATCGACGAAGATGGCGCCGGGCTTCATGCCGGCAAAGGCGCCGTTCGCGCCGATCGTGACCTCGCGCAGATCGTCGTCGTTGCCGACGCAGGCCATCACGAAATCCTGACCTTCCGCCGCGGCGCGGGGCGTGGCGGCGGCGTGGCCGGCGAATTTCCCGACCCAGGTCGCGGCCTTGGCGGGGGTTCGGTTGAATACCGTGACGCCGTGATGCCCTTTGCTCACGAGGTGTCCGGCCATCGGGAAACCCATCACGCCCAGTCCGAGGAATGCGACTTTAGCCATCTGGTGAACCTTTGCTTTTCTTCTGTCTGAGTGTCACGGGTCCGAGCGTCTCGGGTATCAGGCTTCAGCCATCGCGCCTTGCGTCCAAAATGCCTCAATTCCATGTGATCAAGCGGACGTACGACGACCGTGTTCCGGCGAAGGCAACAATGAGATCGCCGCCGCAACCTGCCAATGCCCGGCATCGAATGCAAGTTCCGGATCGGGCGGAAAGCCCGCGCTAATGGTCCGATTCCAACATTTGCATCCCATTTCAGCAGGCGCTTTGCAAATGTTGGAATCAAGGGACCGCTATTTCGGGCTTTGGCCGAGGCCGGTTTGGCAGCGAGAGCGCGGCAAGCCGGCTAAGCCCGATGTTGACCGCGCGACGGCGGCGGGCGATGAAACAGCAGATTTCGCCGCAACGGCAGGAGACGGATTTTGGGTGTCAGCAAACAACAGGTTCTTGACGCGCTTGCGGCGGTGCCGACGCCGCGCGGCGTGGCATTGCCCCTGGCCAAGGTGCTGTCGGAGATCACGGTCACCGACGGCAAGGTGTTCTTTTCCATCGGCGTCGAGGCCAGCGAGGCCCGGGCCTGGCAGGATGTGCGCGACAAGGCCGAGGCCGCGGTGCGCGGCATCGCCGGCGTGACGTCGGCCCTGGTGGCGCTTACCGCCGAGCGCAAGCCTGGCCCCGCGGCGGCGCCGGCCGCGCGCGGCGGCGTGGCGCCGCAATCCGCGCACCGGCCTCACGGGCCAGCTGGGGGCGGGGTGCCGACGCCGCAGGAGATCCCGGGCGTAGCCGCGGTGATTGCGGTCGCGTCGGGAAAGGGCGGGGTCGGCAAGTCGACCACGGCGCTCAATCTGGCGCTCGGGCTGCGCGACCAGGGTTTGCGGGTCGGCCTCCTGGACGCCGACATCTACGGACCGTCGATCCCGCGGCTGACCGGGCTTCGCGACAAGCCGCAGCTGAACGAGGCCCGGAAGATGATTCCGCACGTTCGCTTCGGGATCGCGATCATGTCGATCGGCTTCCTGGTCGACGAAGACACCGCGATGATTTGGCGCGGCCCGATGGTCATGTCGGCTATCACCCAGATGTTGCGGGACGTCGAATGGGGCACGCTCGACGTCCTGGTCGTCGATATGCCGCCGGGTACCGGCGACGCCCAGCTGACGCTGGCCCAGGGCGTTCCGTTGAAAGGAGTTGTCATTGTCTCGACGCCGCAGGACCTGGCGCTGGTCGACGCGCGCCGCGGCATCGCGATGTTCAGGAAGGTCGGCGTGCCGATTCTCGGCATCGTCGAAAACATGAGTTACTTCCAGTGCCCCTCGTGCGGCACGCGGTCGGATATCTTCGGTCACGGCGGCGCGTGTCAGGAAGCGGAGCGTCTCGGCGTGCCGTTCCTGGGCGAAATCCCGCTGCATATGGCGATCCGCACCACCTCCGACGCCGGAACGCCCGTGATGGAGAGCGACGCGAAGGGCGTGCATGCCGGCATTTATCGTGCCATCGGCGCCAAGGTGCTGGAGCGGCTCAAGGCGCCAAGTCCGGCGGCGTGACCGGTGTCCGGCTTGCGCGCCGGGCTGAGCGCCGGGTGCAGCTTTCTGCCTTCAATCCGCCTTCGACTTTAGTTGAAAGGCTCGCCCGTGCCTTGTGTCGCGTTTCCGAGGCGGCCGGTTCCGTGGTACAGAGCGCCCGGTGGTGGTTCAGAAATTCCCTTCGTCCCGCAGCAATCTCACAAAGGGAATTTCTGAACCTGTCCACGCCGGGATTCTGGATTTCTCGCGTCCTTTCGATTCCGAAGTTCGCCCTGGAAGTGTGCTGCAAGATCGAGCGAAGTTCGGATTCGGGACACGAGACTTGCTGAAGAAACGCCATTTTGGAGGAAGTGCTGATGAAGCGTCGTGATTTTCTCAAGGTCTCCGCCACCGGAGCGGCGGCCGCCGCAGTTGCCTCGCCGGCGATCGCGCAATCCGCGCCCGAGGTGAAGTGGCGGCTGACGTCGAGCTTCCCGAAGTCGCTCGATACGATCTTCGGCGCCAGCGAATTTATGGCGAAGCAGGTCGCCGAGATGACCGACAACAAATTCCAGATTCAGATTTTCCAGGCCGGAGAAATCGTCCCCGGATTGCAGGCGCTCGACGCGACCTCGAACGGCACCATCGAGATGAGCCACACGGTGTCGTACTACTATGTCGGCAAAGACCCGACCTTCGCGGTTTTCGCCTCGGTGCCGTTCGGGCTCAATGCCCGGCAGCAGAATTCGTGGCTCTACCAGGGCGGCGGCAACGAAATCGCCAACGAGTTCTTCAAGAAATTCAACGTCGTTGGAATTCCCTGCGGCAATACCGGCACCCAGATGGGCGGCTGGTTCCGCAAGGAGATCAAGACCGTCGCCGACCTGCAGGGCCTGAAATTCCGCATCGGCGGCATTGCCGGCCAGGTGCTGCAGAAACTTGGCGTGGTGCCGCAGCAGATCGCCGGCGGCGACATCTATCCGGCGCTGGAAAAAGGCACCATCGACGGCGCCGAATGGGTCGGCCCGTATGACGACGAGAAGCTCGGCTTCCAGAAGGTTGCGCAGTACTACTACTATCCGGGTTTCTGGGAAGGCGGCCCGACCGTGCATGCCTTCGCCAACCTCGAGAAGTTCAACGCGCTTCCGAAAACCTACCAGGCCATCCTGACCAACGCTTGCGCCAACGCCAACAGCTGGATGGCGGCGCGCTACGATATGCAGAATCCAGCGGCGCTGAAGCGGCTGGTGGGCGGCGGCGTCCAGCTGCGCCCGTTCACCAACGAAGTGCTCGACGCCTGCCTGAAGGCCACCAACGAGCTGTGGGCAGAGATTTCGGCCAAGAACGCCGACTTCAAGAAGGTCATCGATGCGATGCAGGCCTACCGCTCCGACGAATATCTGTGGTGGCAGGTCGCCGAATATACATTCGACAGCTTCATGATCCGCTCGCGCACGCGCGGCTGACACCATCGATCGGCAATGCACAGCCCGGCCTTGCTAGTGGTCCGATTCCAACATTTGCATCCCATCTCGGCGGGCGCTTTGCAAATGTTGGAATCAAAGGACCACTAGCTAAGTTTAAGTGGCTAGTGTGGTTTTGGATTTTTCATTCGGTTGGAGAGTTCGCGGCAATACTGAAGCGAATGTCAAATCCACCACACTTGCAAGGCCAGGCTTTTGCGTTTGGGTCGGCGCAAGCACGACGGACCGCGCCGCGCGGCTTCCGCGCGCTACTTGAACTTGAGGTCGAGCGGCGGCGCCTCGATCGACGGAATGTCGATCTGGATTTTCTTGAGGTCGACGACGACGGGCTTGTCGAGCAGGCCGGTCACGGTGATCGGGAAGGCGATCACCAGGAGAACCATGAAGGCCTGCAGGCCGACCCAGGGCAGGGCGCCCATGTATATGTCCGAGCTCTTGACCTCCTTTGGCGCGACGCCGCGAAGGTAGAACAGCGCGAAGCCGAATGGCGGGTGCATGAACGACGTCTGCATGTTGACGCAGAGCATCACCCCGAACCAGATCAGCGCCGCCTCGGGGCCGACCACCGGCGCCAGCACCTTCTGCGCGATCGGCGCGATCATCGGCAGGATGATGAAGGCGATCTCGAAGAAATCGAGGAAGAAGGCCAGGAAGAATATGAAGAGGTTGATGAAGATCAGGAAGCCCCAGACCCCGCCCGGCAGCGAGGTCAGCATGTGTTCCAGCCAGACGCCGCCTGAGACGCCGAGAAACACCACCGAAAAGCAGGTCGAGCCGATCAGGATGAACACCACCATGGTGGTGATCCGCATGGTGGTTTCGTAGCCCTGCCGGATCAGGTCGCGCAATTCCGGAATGCGCACCGCTTCGATGCCGATCCAGGCAACAGCGAGATAGGTCACGGCGAAAGCGATCTTGAAGACGAGGCCTTCGGTGGCGAAGATTCCGACCAGCGTGCCGATGCCGCCGGCAATCACGCCGGTGATGAGTACCTTGCGCCCCGCGGTGCTGAAGTCCTTGTGGTGCATCGCCGCGAGCACGATCGCGCCGACCGCGCCCATCGCACCGGCTTCGGTGGGCGTGGCGAGGCCGAGCATCATGGTTCCGAGCACGACGAAGATCAGGACCGCCGACGGAATGATGCCGAGCAGGCACTTGCGCCACAGCGCCCAGCCGGTCAGCGTGCGGGCGTCCTTGGGCACCGGCGGCACGTGGTCGGGCTTGAAGATGCCGAGAACGAAGGTGTAGCCGGCGAACAGCAGGATCTGAAAAACCGAAGGTCCCCAGGCGCCGAGATACATGTCGCCGACCGACTTGCCGAGCTGATCGGCCAGCACGATCAGCACCAGCGACGGCGGCACCAGTTGGGTGATCGTTCCCGAGGCCGCCAGCACGCCCGTGATGTAGCGCATGTTGTAGCCGTAGCGGATCATCACCGGCATCGAGATCAGCGCCATGGCGATGACCTGGGCCGCCACGGTGCCGGTAATGGCTCCCAGGATGAACCCGACGATGATCACCGAATAGCCCAGCCCGCCGCGGATCGGTCCGAACAGCTGGCCCATGGAGTCGAGCATGTCTTCGGCGAGGCCGCAGCGCTCCAGCACCGCGCCCATGAAGGTGAAGAACGGGATCGCAAGCAGCAGGTCGTTGGACAGCACGCTGCCGAAGACGCGGCCCGGAATCGCCTGCAGGAAGTTGAGATCGAAGAAGCCGAGATGGATGGCGAGGAAGCCGAACGACAGCCCCACGGCGGCGAGCGTGAACGCCACCGGAAAGCCGATCAACATGGCGAGAACCAGGCCGCCGAACATCATCGGCGGCATCATGCCGAGCGTGATCATTGCGTCGGCCTCTCGTATTTCGCGTCGATTTTGACTTCGCCCTGCAGCGCGCCGATGCGCTTGATGACCTCCGATACGCCCTGCAGCGCCACCATGACAAAGCCGGCCGGCACCACGAACTTGATCGGCCAGCGGATCAGGCCACCGGCATTGCCGGACATCTCGTTGACCGAATAGGCCTGCATGAAGAACGGCCAGGACAGGTAGCTGAGCAGAAGGCAGGAGGGGATCAGGAAGAACAGCGTTCCGATCAGGTCGAGCCAGATCTGGCCGCGCTCCGACAGAAACAGATAGAAGATTTCGACCCGCACGTGTTCATTGCGCTTGAACGTGTAGGAGGCGCCGAACATGACGAGGATCGCGAACATGTACCATTGCAGCTCGAGCCAGCCGTTCGAGCTGTAGCCGAACGCGTAACGGATCATGGCGTTGACGGCGCTGACCAGCGTTGCCAGCAGCACCAGCAGATTGCAGACATGACCGATCTTTTCGTTGATTTGGTCGATGGCTGAACTGAGAGCCAGCAAGGGCCGCATCGCGATTTCTCCAGTCAGGGCCGCCGCGTCACGCGGTCCGGCGCGAGGCGCATGCGTCGCTGGCGTTGATTACGCGGTGCTGGCGATCGCGCGTGCGCGGATTTCGGGGCTGCGCCGGCATCAGACGGCTGCGGCACGAGGCGGGCCGCATCAAAGCGCGCGGCGCCGATGCGTCAAACGCATCGGTCCGACGACCAATGTTCGGGATCAATTGCACCCCCACCCCTCCTCGAGTCCGTCCCTGTCGTTTGTCAACGCCACCGGGGCGTAGCGGCTTTCTGGGGCCCGACTAGCACGACGCCGCCGCACATTTCCAGCGCGTTGCACGCACGTCAATCGGAAGTTTGGCATTGTGGAAGAAAGCAGCGTGCGCGCCGGGAGCGGAGCCGGGGCTCAGCCGCCGGTGACGCTCATGTGGCGGCTGACGCTCGGACGATTGTGCCGTCGGTCGATGATGAAGTCATGCCCCTTGGGCTTCAAGCCGATGGCGCGATCGATCGCCGCACTCAGAAGCTCGTTGTCGGTTGACGCCCGCAGCGGCCGTCGCAGGTCGGTTGCGTCCTCCTGGCCGAGACAGGTGTGCAGGGTACCCGTGCAGGTGATCCGGACGCGGTTACAGGTCTCGCAGAAATTGTGCGTGAGGGGGGTGATGAAGCCGAGCTTGCCGCCGGTTTCGCCGACCCGCACATAGCGCGCCGGTCCGCCGGTGGTCTCGTCCAGATCGACCAGCGTGAACTGCTTGGCGAGCCGGCTGCGCAACAGCGACAACGGGACGTATTGATCGATCCGACCGGGGCCGATTTCTCCCATCGGCATGACTTCGATCAGCGTCAGATCCATGCCGCGACCATGCGCCCAGCTGATCAGCTCCGGCACCTCGTCTTCGTTCATGTTCTTGAGCACCACCGTGTTGATCTTGACGTGGAGGCCCGCCTGACGCGCCGCATCAATTCCAGCCACGACACGGTCGAAATCGCCCCACCGCGTGATCGCCTTGAATTTGGCGGCGTCGAGGGTATCCAGCGACACATTGATCCGGCGCACGCCGGCCTCGCGCAGTTCGCCGGCATAGCGGGCCAGCTGCGATCCGTTGGTGGTCAATGTGAGTTCGTCCAGGGCGCCGGTGCCGAGGTGCCGCGACAACGAGCGCACCAGCGACATGACGTTGCGGCGAACCAGCGGTTCACCGCCCGTGAGCCGGAGCTTGCGCGTACCCCTGGCGATGAACACGGAGCAGAGCCGGTCCAGTTCTTCCAGGGTCAGCAGATCGGCTTTGGGCAGGAAGGTCATGTCTTCCGACATGCAGTAGAAACAACGCAGGTCGCACCGGTCGGTGACCGAGACCCTCAAATAGCTGATCGCGCGGCCGAACGCGTCAATCATCGGTGCGGGACGCAGCAGTGTCTCGTTCATCCGGCCTCCCTACGCCGACCCCCATCGTGATCGTGTTGGTCTGGTCCTGGCAATGTAGGGCGTGTCGGCCACGTCTACAATCGCTTCGTGCCCTGTCAACGGCTGGGAGGAGGCGGGAACGCCCCGCCGGGATCAGCCGGGGCCGCCGCGGGTGCCGCCGGCGCCGGCTTGTGGTGGTGCTTCTTGTGGGGAGGCGGGGTCACCATCCGCTTCGGCGGAACGATGGGCTGCAACTCGGCGAAGACGGGGTTGGGGTCGGTCACGACCGTCGAGGGGCTACCGAAATCGCCGGAGACCTGCGACGTTCGCACCGCAACCGTCTGCGGCTGGAATCGCTCAAGCGTATAGCTCACCGAGAAGTTCTCGGTCACAGGCACCGAGACCGCGCAGGGGGTCTTGCACCCCGGTCCCAGGGAGGTCCGGGCGTCGGCACCCGGCGGCGAGGACTCCAGCCGAACCGTCACATTCTGCGGAGTCGGCTTGAAGAAATCCATTGATGGCATCGAGCCACAACCGGCAAGCCCAAGGCACGCAGTGGCGATAATGATTACGCGACGCATGATCCACCGTCTGATTGCTGCGGCAAGCCGCCACAGTCCCCGTGCGGACCATAAGAGGGTCGCGCAGGGCGTGCAACGTGCCGTCATTTAAGGATTAAAAAAGGGTTAACAGCGGTAATATCGTATTCTCAGCCGGTCCGACCGCCGCGAAGGCCGTGGAACCTGGGGTGTAGCCGATCGACGGCATCCGGCAGGTCCGCCATCGCGGCGATCACCAGATCCGGCGCCAGGTCGGCAATGGGAACTTCGGTGTAGCCGAACTCCACCCCGATGATCGGGATGCCCGCCCGCCGCGCGACCCCGATGTCGGGGCCGGAATCGCCCACCATGAGCGACGATGCTGCATGGCCGCCGGCGCGCACGATGGTTTGGTGCAGGATGGCCGGATCCGGCTTGCTGACCCCGAATGTGTCGGCGCCGCATACCGCGAGAAACCGCCGGCTGAGGTCCAGGCGATCGAGCAGCCGCCGCGACAGCCATTCCAGCTTGTTGGTACAGACCGCGAAGCCGAAGCCGCGCGCCGCCAGGTCATCGAGGGCGGCCTCCAGGCCGTCGAAGGGCTTCGAGCAGTCGGCGATGTGATCGGCGTAATAGTCGATAAAATCGCCGGTCAGGCGATCGAGATCGGCGGGCGTCATGGTGCGCCCGTCGGCCTCCAGTCCCCGTTCGATCAGCCGACGGGCCCCGGCCCCGATCATTTGCCGCGCCGATGCCAGCGGCACGGCTGGCAAGCCTTCGCGGTCGAGCACGGCGTTCAGCGCCGCGATCAGGTCAGGCGCGGTATCGACCAGCGTGCCGTCGAGGTCGAAGACAATGAGAGGTGTCGGTGTCATGGTGGTTCCACCGCACTTAGCGGTCCTGGGGGCCCGGCGCAAGGCCGCCATGCGAGCGTGGCGGGGGCAAATCCCTCGCGCCCTGTCCCTCGACGCAATTCGAGGCTAGATAATGCCCCCGCGCGGCACCCGGAGAGGGGCGTGACGGACATTCTTCGTGCTGTCATCGCCGTGTTGGCTTGTGGCGGAGTGGGACCTAATTTCGCGAGACGCGTGGGTTGGACGAGGGGCCTTGCGATGACGATGGACGGATTGAAACGGCAGGCCGCGGCGGTCGCGCTGACGTATGTGCGCGACGGGATGAAACTGGGGCTCGGGACGGGGTCGACCGCCAGGCATTTTGTGGAACTGCTCGGCGAACAGGTGCGGGTGGCCGGCCTGAAAGTCGTCGGCGTACCGACGTCCGAGGCCACCCGGGCCGACGCCGAGCGCTGCGGCGTGGTGCTGGGCTCGCTGGACGAGATCGATCGTCTCGACCTCACGGTCGACGGCGCGGACGAAGTCGATCCCCAGCTCAACCTGATCAAGGGCGGGGGCGGCGCGCTGCTGCGTGAGAAAATCGTCGCCGCGGCATCGGATCGCATGATTGTGATCGCCGATGAATCGAAATGGGTCGCCACGCTGGGCTTGTTTCCCCTGCCGATCGAGGTGATCCCGTTTGGCCTGGCGGCGACCCGCCGCGCCATTACCGAGGTCCTGGCCGCCAACGGTGTGTCGGGGCGCCTGGCAATCCGCGCGGGCAGGGACGGCAGCGCTTTTGTCAGTGACAGCGGACACTGGATTGTCGACGCCCACCTTGGAGTGATACCTGATGCGCGCGCACTGGCGGCGTCGCTCGCGATGCTTCCGGGGGTCGTCGAGCACGGCCTGTTTATTGGACTAGCAACGACCGCGCTGCTTGCGGGCCCTGCTGGAGTTCGAACGATCGAGCGGCGCTGAGCCGTAAATGAGGAGAAATGGAATGAACAAGTTCACGAAGGCGCTGCTGTTGGCGGCAATCGGGATTGCCGTTACCGGCATGAGCGCGCAGGCGCAGGCACCCAAGGCTCCGCCACCGGCGCCGGGCGCGGTTGCGGCGGCCACTGAACTGCTGACGCTGAAGAAGGCTTCGGGCATCTATCAGAACGTCGTGCCGAACATCGTCCAGCGCGCCAAGGACCAGCTTATTCAGAGCAACCTGAACTACCAGAAGGATCTCGAAGAGGTTGCGGTGAAGCTCGCCACCGAACTCGGCCCCCGTCGCGATGAGATCGGCAAGCAAATGGCGGTGATCTACGCCTCCAATTTCACCGAGGACGAGTTGAAGGGCATCCTTGCCTTTTACAAATCGGCGTTGGGCCAGAAGCTGCTCCAGACCGAGCCTAAGGCGGTTCAGGACAGCTACAACTATATGAACGAATGGGCCACCGCGTTCTCCAGCGAAGTCGCCGCCCGGTTCCGGGCCGAAATGAAGGCGCGCGGCAAGCCGATCTGAGAGGGGCGGCCATCGATGGCGGATTCCGAAGTCG
Source organism: Xanthobacteraceae bacterium (assembly GCA_052326245.1). GTDB lineage: Bacteria > Pseudomonadota > Alphaproteobacteria > Rhizobiales > Xanthobacteraceae > Bradyrhizobium_A. Next base: position 13,308 of record JBKQQE010000522.1, read on the forward strand.
ATCTGTTTGTGATCGGAGGAGGATCCGGCGGCGTTCGCGCCGCCCGGATCGCCGCCGGTCACGGCGCCAAAGTCATGGTTGCCGAGGAGTACCGCGTCGGTGGCACCTGCGTCATTCGCGGCTGCGTCCCGAAAAAGCTCCTGGTTTACGCCTCCCATTTCCACAGCGAGATCGAGGACGCCGCTGGCTTCGGCTGGACCATTCCGACATCGACGTTCGACTGGCCGACCCTGATCGCCAACAAGGACAAGGAAATCGCGCGGTTGGAAGCCGCCTATACCAGCAATCTCGACAAGGCGGCCGTGCACATCGCCAAGGCGCGCGCCGTGTTCGAGGACCCGCATTCGCTCAGGCTTTCGACCGGAGAGCGGGTTCGCGCTGGAACCGTCCTGATCGCGACGGGCGCGGCACCCAACCATGGCGCGGCAATCCCGGGCATCGAGCACGTGATTTCCTCCAACGAGGTCTTTCACCTGCCGACCCAGCCGAAGCGTATCGTGATCCAGGGCGGGGGATACATCGCCGTCGAGTTCGCCGGCATTTTCGCCGGCCTCGGAACCGACGTGACGCTGATCTATCGCGGCGACAACATCCTGCGCGGCTTCGACGACGACGTGCGCGCGCATTTGCGCAAAGAGATGGAAAAGGCCGGCATCAGCATCCAGACCGGATGCACCGTGACCCGCGTCGAGCGCCACGGAGACACCTACACCTCGCATCTTTCCAGCGGCGGAAGCGTCGCCTCCGATCAGGTCATGTTCGCCATCGGGCGCCACCCGAATGTCGCCAATCTCGGCCTCGAGACCGCCGGCGTCGCCATCAATCCGCGCAACGGCGGCATCGCGGTCGACGACCACTCGCGAAGCTCGGTGCCGCATATTTATGCGGTGGGCGACGTCACGCACCGGGTCAACCTGACGCCGGTTGCGATCCGCGAAGGGCACGCCTTCGCCGACAGCGTGTTCGGAAACCGGCCGACGCTGGTCGACCACGCCAACATCCCGACCGCGGTGTTTTCGCAGCCCGAAGTCGGCACGGTCGGGCTCACCGAGGCCCGGGCGCGAACGGACTACGCCCGCGTCGACGTCTACAAGGCCGAGTTCCGGCCGATGAAGGCGACATTGTCGGGACGCGACACCCGGATTCTGATGAAGCTGATCGTCGATGGCGCCACCGATCGTGTGCTGGGATGCCATATCGTCGGGCCGGAAGTCGGCGAACTGATCCAGGTCATCGGCATTGCCGTCAGGATGAAGGCGACCAAGGCGGACTTCGATGCGACGATGGCCGTGCATCCCACCGCGGCGGAGGAACTGGTCACCATGCGTACGCCGTTCGCGCGCTACGTTCGCTAGTGGTCCGATTCCAACATAGTGTTGGATTTGACATCCACTCCACTAGCACCCGGTCCGAGGCACTCTCAGGCGGTCAGCCAATCGGCGGCCTTCTTCCACAAGGTGTCGCGGTGGTCTGGCCGGAAAAACCCGAAATGCCCGATCCGCCGTACGCCTGTGTCCCGCGGTTCGACCGTGACGATGTCCGCAGACACGTTGGTAAATCCCGCGCACAGCAATTGGACCGCTGCAGGGGTTGCCCAGGGATCGTCCGCAATGCATAGCGCCATCAGCGGGTGACGGTAGTGCGGGTAATTGGCCAGTCCGATCAGCGACACGTCATCGAAGTAGTAGCGCGGACTCATGACCCATTTGACCCACTGCAGGAAAACGCCCTTGGGCATGTCCTCGCCCAGGCCGATCTTGCCGGGCACGTAGCCGGCGACATTGGCGAGCGGTATTCCCAGGAAGTTCAGCAGCACGAACACGCGATATCGTTCCGGCGAGGAGAATAGCCTCCAGTGTCCTGCCTGCGCGGCGATCAGCAGCGCCCGCGCGATCTGATCGTTGTTGGGCAGCAGGCCGAGCGCCTGGCCGCCAAACGAATGCCCCACATAACTGAGCGGGAGCGTCTTGTAGCGCGCCCGCATCCAGGCGACCGCGCCGGCGGCGTCCTTGTCGGCCCAGTCGGCCATTCTGGCCTCGAAGCCGGCGATGGATCGCGGCCGCGATCCGCCGATGCCGCGATAGTCGTAGGTCAGAACCACGCAACTGCGGGAGCAGAGGTAGCCGGCAAAGTCGCGGTACAACCGTCGCGGAACCGCGGCGGCCGAGCTGATCAGCACCGCGTTGCGCCGTTCGCCGCGCGGCAGATAGATCGTCGCGGCGAGCGAATAGCCGTCGTCGGCGGGAAACCTGATGTCGTCGACAAAGATGTCGTCTGCGACCGCGTCCGCCACGATGCTCCCCCAGCCCCGGTTCCCGCCAGCAAAGCCGGATTCCGCTTCCCCCGCAAGGTATTGACTTGCAAATGCGATTTGCAACTGGCGGTCCCCGCGCGGCCTGTGTATAACGCCGCCGTTGCCGGGCCTTGAGGAAGGGCCGGCGGTTGCAGGAGTAGACCATGTCCGAGCGGTGGACACCCGATAGCTGGCGCAGCAAGCCGGTGCAGCAGATTCCGGTCTATCCGGACGCAAAGGCCTTGGCCGATGTGGAGGCGCAGCTCGCGACCTTTCCGCCGCTGGTGTTTGCAGGCGAGGCGCGCAACCTGAAGCGCTCGCTGGCGCGGGTCGCCGCGGGCGAGGCCTTTCTGCTGCAGGGAGGCGATTGCGCCGAGAGTTTCGCCGAGCACGGCGCCAACAATATCCGCGACTTCTTCCGCGTGCTGCTGCAGATGGCGGTGGTGCTGACCTATGCCGGCGCGCTTCCCGTGGTGAAGGTCGGCCGCATCGCCGGCCAGTTCGCCAAGCCGCGGTCGTCGCCGACCGAGAAGATCAATGGCGTGGAGCTGCCGAGCTACCGCGGCGACATCGTCAACGACATCGCATTCACGGCCGAAGCGCGTGTTCCGGATCCGCAGCGGCAACTGATGGCCTACCGGCAATCGGCGGCGACGCTGAACCTGCTGCGCGCCTTCGCCACCGGCGGCTTCGCCAACCTCGGCAGCGTGCATCAATGGATGCTCGGCTTCGTCAAGGACTCGCCGCAGTCGCGGCGCTACAAGGAACTCGCCGACAGGATCTCGGACGCGCTGAACTTCATGCGGGCCTGTGGCCTCGATCTGGAGAGCCACCCGGAGCTGCGCTCGACCGATTTCTACACCAGCCACGAAGCGCTGCTGCTGGGCTACGAGCAGGCCTTCACGCGCGTCGATTCCACGACGGGGGACTGGTACGCCACCTCGGGTCACATGATCTGGGTCGGCGACCGGACCCGGCAGCTCGACCACGGGCATATTGAATATTTCCGCGGCATCAAGAACCCGATCGGCCTGAAATGCGGACCTTCGCTGAAGCCGGATGAATTGCTGAAGCTGATCGATGTCCTCAATCCGGACAACGAGCCGGGCCGTCTCACGCTCATCAACCGGTTCGGCGCCGACAAGATCGACGCGCATCTGCCGGGCTTCATCCGTGCGGTGCAGCGCGAGGGGCGCATCGTGGTGTGGTCGTGCGATCCCATGCACGGCAATACCATCACGGCCACCAGCGGCTACAAGACCAGGCCGTTCGATCGGATCGTCGCGGAAGTCAAATCGTTCTTCCAGATCCACGCCGCGGAAGGCACCCACGCGGGTGGCGTGCACCTGGAGATGACCGGGCAGGACGTGACCGAGTGCATCGGTGGAGCGCGGGCGCTGACGGACGAGGATCTCAACGACCGTTACCACACGGTATGTGATCCCCGGCTGAACGCGGAGCAGTCGATCGATATGGCTTTCCTGATCGCGGAACTGCTGAAGCAGGCTCGCGTCGGCAAGGTTCAGCCCCTTCCGGTGGCTTCGGGGCTGTGACTTGATCCGGTTCTGGCGGGCGAGCGTCAACACGTGGCATGGGTTGACCTTCGCCACCCGGTCCGAACAGGCGATCCGCGAGGAGCTGTTCGCGCTCTTGGCCTCGTTGCCGCTCGCCTGGGTGATCGGGGTCACGCCGATGCGCCGGGTGGAGCTGGTCGCCGTCGTGCTTTTCTTGCTGGCGGTCGAACTGCTCAACACCGCGATCGAGAAGCTCTCCGACCGGCTCACCCTCGACCAGGATCCCCAGATCGGACGCGTCAAGGACATGGGATCGGCGGCCGTCGGCGTCGCGATCGTCATTGCCGGTCTGGTCTGGTGCGTCTCCCTCGCAGAGCGGATCGGCATCCTCTGAGCGATCATTGCGAAAACC